>CAIVDB010000112.1 GCA_903904545.1 uncultured bacterium
CGCCAAGTTTCGTCCCGCCAAAATATCTCGTCACTATGAGCAAGACATTCAGCAGTCATTTTTTTTCTAGCAAATTCAACAAAGGTTTCCCAGCTGTACTCGCAGGCTCTCCATCATCGAAGGCCTTATTGTATTTTGCAGAGAAGACGGTATTCCCAAAAATATCCAAATTTCTCTGCACCTCATAGGCACAAGCATAGCAATGATGCGAGGCATCAGGATATTTTTCTTTCACAAGCTGCAATGCCTTCTCTACATCGTCTTTGTTTTCTACATGAAAAATATCTCCAATAAATCTCGATCACTTGATCTTGGGAAGTTCATAGGACAGGGGAGTGGATATAGTGGAATAAAAGAGCTCAGTCATCTGCACATCAATATAAAGATAGAGAAGATATATGGATACAAAGCACCTAATCAAGCAGGAATTATGGCCCTTCCGATTCCCTTGCAATTGTTGTGCTAATATGTATAACTCAAATGTCAAGATGTGTGATACTTTGTTGGTCTTGGCCCTGATGAAAATTTTTTCTGCGCTGTTATTTTGGATGAGCACAAGGTTAACTTGGTGTAATATGCAAATAAACGGGCCATTCGCTTAGGTGAATGTTCTCCTTTCTTGGCATATTAAATCAACTCTTTGTGCTTTTTTATAAGCAAGAAGTGAGCGATCAAAGGAGAGGATGAATACAATGAGAGTGTGTATCTGCGACGGACTGCAAGAGCACTCGCATTTAGGATTATCATCCAAAAATATGTGCCAGAGACGAGTCTCAAAGGGAATTTCATTTCCCCGGCATATATTTTTCCATAAATAAATATTAAAACTTTCTATTGAAACAAGTCAATGAAAGTATAGAATAAAATTAATTTTATGTAATTAACTGCTAAAAATGGAGAGAAAATTAGAATTTCACAAATTGCAAAATGGTGAAGTGATGATTTATAATACAACTGTCCTAACCAAGGCGGATATTATTGAAATAATCTCTATTTCTGGTGCTGAAAAGGAAATTTTTGAAGGTGTACAAGAAAGGAAATTGGAAAAATTAAAACCAACGTGATTTGAGTATGCTTCCAAGAGAACTAAACAGGAGCGACAAGAATATAAAGATGCAAATAATCTTGAGATGTTGCAATGGCTCCATGATAATATTTCTTACAATGCTGATTGAACCATGAATATCTTCAAGTTGCACAAAACATTCTGCGAAGACCTTAGTTGAACAGGTAAGGAATATAATCGGAAAGACGCAAAACAATTAGCAGAATCTAAATGATATACACTGCCCACTGATTATAACGAATACGACTCTGACAAAGAGAAGCAACAGAGTGATCGGTATAGAGTGATAAATCTATTCACTAATGGAGATAGAAATCCTATGATCGGTATAGGTCTCTTTAGAGATATGACGTGATGTAAATATCGATACTGGACAGCCACTCCTTATAAAGATGAAAAATGAAAGGAAGTCTCCGACATTATTCTTATAAGAACTCTAAACCATAAAAACAGGAATTGTGACTACTCACGCTCCCATAAGCACGTTTGTGGTTTCAAGGATATGGAATAAAAGTTTCTCTACAAAAAAAATCCCGCCACCCAATGGAAGTTATCCCGGTTGCATACAAACTCATCTATATTTTGCTGAATGAAATAACTATTGACAAAGTATGGTATAAGGATATAAATAACTAAATATAATACATTTTTATTTTTTTCTTTGTTATAATGAAAAAATGAATGATGCTTCTTGTTTTATTGTGATCTGTTGTATGGTCTAGTGCAATATGTTCGGCTGCGACAACGAGCAAAATTACTACGGTAAAGCCTGGGCAAGCTACAATCACGTCAACACAACAATCCACAGCTAATCCAACAATTGCAAATTGGACTTTATGAACTTCTGATCGAGGTAATGTTTTCACTACTAAGTACCTTGTAGGTATTGGAGTATCTGTACCTAAAGCGAGATTTCAGGTGGCTGGAAGTGTTCTTTTTGGTGCTAATAATCAATTTCAACAGGCGCTAGCTATGACGAGTAATGCAAGTGATTCAAATCCAACAGCTACAAATAGTATTTATTCATCTATTCTCGGATGAGAATCTAATACTATAACGATTGATAGTAATGATTCATCTATTGGTTGATGAAAGAATAATATTATTGCTGGAGATTATTGATTTATCGGTGGAGGGGTTTCAAACTCTATCAATGGAAATAATTCAGTCATCCCATGAGGATCTCATAATTATGCTACTAATAATTCGTTTGCAGCTTGAAAATATGCAAATGCTGGAGACGAAAATTCTTTTGTATGGAATGATGGTAGTTTAGAAAACTTTGGTACTACATCACCAAATCAATTTCTAATTAATTCTTTACATGGTGTTGGTATCAATACAAACACTACTTCTGATGCAACATTGACAGTAAATGGTACTATCAAAGGCGCATACAAGGCAGCAAATGGTTCTATAGGAATTACAAAGAAAGTTAATCTAAAGAATGGAGCAGGTAATGCATGTACTATGACTATCACTAATGGTATTATAACAGCAACTACTTGCTAACATTCTACCATAATTATATGTAAACATAAAAAAATCCCGCATTCACGGGATTTTTTTAATTATTTCTCTTTGGGAATTTGCATCTTGAGATATCATCG
Source organism: uncultured bacterium (assembly GCA_903904545.1). The sequence goes on from CAIVDB010000112.1 coordinate 2,677, forward strand.
AATCATAGTCGGGGTATTTCTCGTCTTCAAATCGTCCATCACTCGATTGAGCGCCTTTTCAAGCAAATCGCCAACCAAGGGTCATGCCTTGAGTTTAAAATGTTTCATGACATCAGCACCATTGACCGCGAGATCTTTCGCGGTAAATTGTCCTTCTTCTTTCTGTAAATGTTCAACCATTTTTCTCAAGGTAATCAGGTCTTCCAGATCGCTGCTATTTTGTAAGGGATTGAATTGTCCCATCCTATCAGCCATCGTGATATCGATAATATTTCTTACTTTTTCTATGCCAGCTTCGCTGAGAAATTTTCTCAATTTCTTTTCTCGTTTGTCGCGAGTAGCGAATAAAATTTCTTCCAATTTATGATGATGGGCAACATATCGAGCGATTTCATCGACCTCCTTTTTCCCAAATCCAAGGGCAGAAAAATCCGAATGCACATAGACGACGCTACTTCTTCTATGGTTACTTGGTCCTGCTAGGATATCTCTAATTTCTTCTTTACTGAGCCCATCTTCATAGGCATCAAATTGATCTACTTTCCCTACATCATGATAGAGCATCGCAAATCTCATCAGATAATTGGTACTCAGTCTCTGAAGTTCCAAAAGACAGAGCATCGTATGCGCATAGACGTCAAAAGGATGGTATCTGACAGGTTGTTCTACATTTTTCGTCTTCGCAAGGGCAGGGAATAATATGGGCAGAAGTTTTGCTTCGTCCAGAAGGCTAATGAAACCAAAAGGATTTCCCTCGGTAAATGATTTTACAAGTTCATCCTTGATTCTTTCCTTGGCCACCTTACCTACAAGTGCGCTATTTTTCTTGATACTATTCCATGTCTCTTTAATGAAATCAAAAAGAATTATCGCTTCGTTCGATTTTGTACTACTTTTGTACGATTTTGTACGATTTTGTACGACCTTCAACTTCTCATTCATTACACTTACAAATCTAATCCCCCTTATCATCCTCAAAGCATCTTCAGTAAACCTCTTGTCCGCATCACCGACAGCTCTCAGTTTTCTTTTTGCAAGATCTTGAATCCCTTGATGAGGATCTAGTATAAATTTTAATGCTGAATGATTAATGCTTAGTGAAGGAGTTTTTTTATCTTTAAGCTTTGTGCTTTGATCTTTATGCTTTATGCTAACAATAGTATGCTCGGTTAATTGATTCACGAGATACGAAAGTTCATTTTTTTGAAATTTTCCTTCAGCAAAAAGTCTTCCTATAAGATCAGTACTCTGAAGGATGAAAGTATTGGTATCAGTAAGATAGAGGAATCCATGTTTATTCAATTTATAGAGCAATTCTTCATCGTTATTTACTTTGCTTGCAGATTTGTCTACGGCAATAGCAGTATGTTTGATAGAGGTATAATAGATACAATTGACCGTAAAATCTCTCCTCTGCGAATCCAAAAGCAGATCATTACTTCGCGTAATTTCTCCAGGATGACGGAAGTCTTCGTAGTCTCATTCAGTTCTTAGTGGGGTCAGTTCATATTTTACTTCATTCTTGTCCTTCATTCTTCATCTTCATTCTTTCTTTATGAGGGTGATAGTTCCAAATTTCTCTGTCATAAAGTGGGAGAGACCTGTTTTATCTATGGCTTTATAAATTTTGACGGGTGTCCCTGCTAGGGTAAAATCGACATCGGTAGGGGAGTTGTTTGTTCACAGGAGTAAATCCCTGATACAGCCACCAACCAAAAAAAGATTCCCGTCTGTTTTTATTTTTTTATCTAAGAAGGAAATATGCTTGTCTAAGATATCGAGATGGTCAAAAAAGAGCATAAGGAAGAGTAAAAAATCGTTAAAAATAGTATAAAATAGAGGAAACAGGTGTTTTCGTTGGAAAATATAGAGAAATAAGGTGGTTTTGCAAGAAAAGAAAACAAAGCAGGTTTCAAGGAAAAAAGAATTGCTAATGAGACGGAATTTTTTCAAAAAAAATCACTCCCCAGAGAATGCTGAGGAGTGAGTCTTCATAGAATAATCTGTTGTTTCTGGATCGTTTCCAGAATCTGCTTTCCCTGTTTGATGATCTGCAGGGAACGTTGGCTTAATACTTCTCGAAAGAAGTAAATCCAATTTTGAACTGATGACCAGGCAAATATTTTTTTGATTTCGTCCTGATTTTGATCGTCTTGTAGGTTTTGTTTCATAACCTGTGGACATATCCTCAGCCATTCCAAGATGGATTGAAATTCCCACAAAGAAGTATTTTCCGGGTTGGTATAATAATCAAACCGCATGACCTCCCTTCCTTGAAGGGAAATCACTCCCCAAACTTTTCCACAAAGGATCAAACGACAATTCTTTTCATCAGGTTGAATCCCAGAAATTTGTATAGCAAAGGGCTCTAAATGAAGGATAGCTAGAAAGGCATCTTTGTACACCTTTGCTATAGGGGCACTAATTTCTATTCCATTGAGATCAATCATTGGCCATCCAATCCATTTTGCTGTTGAATCATCTTCTCTTTTTTTTCCCAAAAGTTCATGGGACGCCACAAAGGATAGCGGAAATACTGTTGTTGCTAATGTTTTCATTTTTTATTCGTGTTTGTTATTGTTTTTAATTTTTTTATAGAGATATAATATATATTTGTAAGATAAAGTCAATGTATATTTTGAATGTACTAGATGATAGGAGTAATAATCTCTTGCATTTCTATTTTTTTTCTCTAGCATATACCTATACCATAGGTATAGATATTTAATTGAGATAAAATTACTCATGAAGAAAAATCAGAACAAGATCCTCATTTCGCTCAAGAAAGCAAAAAGTTCTTTGGAGAAAGTAATTGATATGATCGAAAAAGATCAATATTGTATCAAGGTGATTCAACAAAATCTTGCCGTTATCGGTCTGCTAAAATCAGCGAATACCCAGCTTTTGGAAGATCATCTTTCCTGTTGTTTCGTAGATGCAGTGAAATCAAATAACAAAAAGAAACAAGCAGAGATGGTAGATGAAATTCTTACTATCGTCAAGACAGCTCAGAATAAATAACTTTTATTTGGAAAATAAGATGAAGAAAGTCCTCGCACTTATCAGTCTTCTTGTCTACGCCTTTTCGGTGAGTTCTCTCGTACATGCAAGTACGATGAATATTTTTCCTGGTCAAGAGATGTCGTCTATGCATTCTTGTCATGAAGCACATACGTCCACTCCAGATCCAATTCAGAAAATATCCTGCTGTGAATTTATTTCTTCTAATCAATATAGTCAACATACTATACAGCTCATCCATACAGTTTCTTCATTAGCTACCACAAATACTATCCCTCCCATCAAGATGGAGGTCAAAGATACAAATCATTATACACCACATATCGCATCATCACCTGGAGGACCGCCTCTGCAATGATATCAAAATTTCTCTGATCTCGTGGGTATTATCGTGGACTTAGCATAAAATAAATTCCTAGATTCTGGCAATAATTTTTCTGATAGAAAATATATATTTTGTCGCCTATAGAAATTTATCTTATAACAAATATTCATGACAACAAAAACACTTCACGTCCAAGGGATGCATTGTAATGCTTGTAAACTATTAGTAGAACAATCGCTCGCATCGCTAGAAGGGATCGATTCTGTCCAAGCCAATGTCTCCAAGTGAACCGTCACTCTAGGATATGAGACCACTCCTAATTTTGACGAAATCAATCACATCATCAAAGACTGTGGCTATGAAATTAGCGAAGAAAAAGTTGCTCGTCCCTGGCTCAGTAAAAATATCAATGATTACAAAGTAATGACTGTGAGTTTGCTCGGATTTGTTTTCTTATACTTTATCCTCAATGCTACAGGAATCCTTTCCTTCAATCTCAGCGGAACTTCTCCCTCATTAGGATTGGTTGCACTTATCGGATTGACTGCAGGATTTTCTACCTGTATGGCAATCGTAGGAGGACTCGTCATGGCGATCTCTGCAAAGCAGAATGAAAAACATCAAGATCTTTCTTTCGCACAGAAAATCATTCCTCATCTCTGGTTTAACATAGGAAGAGTAGCCGGATTTGGATTGCTGGGCGGAGTGCTCGGAGCGTTTGGTTCCGTGATCAGTGTATCACCCTTCGTCATGTCCGTAATGACCCTCATTATTGGAATTGTTATGCTACTTCTAGGAGTAAATCTGACCAAGATATCACCTAAATTAAGCGCAATATCATTGACGCTTCCTACAGGAAGATTATTCGCGAAAAAAGAAACACATATGATAGATATAAAACCCAGAACTGAATGAGGAAAACGTGTAAAATTACTCATAAGTGGAGGATTGACCTTTTTCTTGCCCTGTGGATTTACCTTCGCGATGCAAATGTATGCGATCGGGACAGGAAGCTTCTGGATGGGAATGTCCGTCATGGCACTTTTCGCTCTTGGTACCTTACCTGGACTTTTGAGTATAGGAAGTTTGACGAGTATCTTCAAAGGAAAACAAGCAAAGATTGCTTATCAAGCAATTGGAGTCTTAGTCGTACTCTTTGGACTCTTCAATATTTCCAATGCCTATGGCGTTTTGAAAAATAGTGCTCCTTCAGTACCAGAAGTCATCATCCAAGATCAAGAGGTCACTACGATCGATATGGTCTATGGAGAGGACGGATTGCAACCAAGAGTACTCAATCTAGCACTTGGCAAAAGATATAAAATCATTGTAGATGTCCAAATCGATATCTACAGTTGTCTCAATACGATGTATATCCCAGGTCTTGATGAAAATTATAAGACGCTTACAAAAGGAGAAAAAGTGGAATTTGCCTTCGACGCCGTCAAAGCAGGGAAATACCCCTTTGTATGTGCAAGTATGGGGATGTCTCATGGCGCAAAAATTAATATTAAATAACTTTTATTCTTGATAATCCAAACATATGAAAAAAATAAATTTAGATATTCAAGGGATGCATTGCGGGTCCTGTGCACTACTGATAGAGAGGACACTCAAGAGAACTCCGGGGATACAGACAGTAAATGTTAATTTCTCCGCAGAGAAAGCCAGTATCCTTTTTGACGAAGATCAACTGAGCCTAGCAGAAATACAAAAAAATATTGCTCAGCTTGGCTACAAAAATACCCTTGCTGATACTACGATGAATGCAAGCACAGAACACGAAAGAAGAAAAAAAGAAGTGCAATATCGAAGAAATAAATGTATCCGAGCAGTGCTTTTGAGCATCCCGATGATCATATTCATGATCTATGATTTTGTGATAGGATTGCCATTTGCTAATATACTTATGCCGATATCTGGCGCGATTTCGTTCGTGCTCACCATTCCGGTGTTGTTTATCATCGGGAAAGATTTCTATCAATGAGCACGATCGGCATTGAAAGTGAAATCAGCGAATATGTTTTCTCTGATCGCCATAGGGACCTTAGTCGCCTTCATCTATAGTGTATTCAATTACATGGTATTTTATCTCCAGACAGGTTCACTCATCGGACTCGAAGGAATGAAAATTACTAATATCTATTTCGAGGTAGCTGCCTTATTGATTATGTTTGTGACCCTAGGAAAATTCCTCGAAGCAAGAGCCAAAGGAGCAACTTCAGAGGCTATCACGAAACTTATGGATCTTGCACCCAAGACTGCAAGAGTCAAGGTAGGCGATAAGATGATAGATAAGTCTATAGAAGAAGTGACCATCCAAGATATCGTTGTTGTGAGGCCAGGAGAAAAGATTCCCGTCGATGGGATCATTATCACATGAAACTCTAGCGTAGATGAATCCATGCTCACGGGAGAAAGTATCCCCGTAGATAAAGATATTGGAGAGAAGGTATTTGCATGAACTATCAATACACTCGGAAGCTTCGAGATGCAGACCCTACAAGTAGGGACAGGAACAAAACTCGCGCAAATCATTACCCTTATCCAAGAGGCGCAGGGATCTAAGGCACCTATCCAATCCATTGCAGACAAAATCTCAGCGATATTTGTCCCTGTGGTCATCCTCATCGCGCTCGCGACATTTCTTGTTCGATATTTCTGACGAGGAGCGAGTTTCCAATCGGCACTGATGTACTTCGCAGCAGTGATCGTTATTGCCTGTCCTTGTGCCTTATGATTAGCTACACCGACGGCTATTATGGTAGGAACAGGGAAATGAGCGCAATATGGTATCCTTATCAAATGAGGAGAACCTCTCGAGATCGCCTGCAAGACGAAGGTTATCATGTTTGATAAGACAGGGACTTTGACTCAGGGGAAACCAGAAGTGACGGATATTATTAGTTTTTCTTCATTGCAAGAAGATGAAATTTTAGAGATCGTTACTTCATTAGAGAAGGGATCCGAGCATTCCCTTGCCGATGCTATCATAAGGTATGCAGAGAGTCATAAGACCAAAATACATACAACGAAAAACTTTGAAGCGATCCCTGGGAAGGGAATTTGTGGAGAAATAGACGGGAAGAAATATTATCTCGGTACCAGAAGATTATTAGAAGAAAAGTGAATAAGCATTACGCATATTCATGATGTAGAAAAACTAGCAGCAGAAGGAAAGACCTTGGTCTTACTCGCAAATGCAGAGGAATTTCTAGGAGTGGTTGGGATTGCTGACATCATCAAAGCAGAAGCTCCTGATGTTGTTCTTAGTCTCCAAGCGCAAGGCTATCTCGTCTATATGATCTCTGGAGATAATTACAGAACGTCACAAGCAATAGCAAGACAAGTCCATATTGATCCTCAATATGTCATCGCAGAAGTTTTACCAGAAAACAAATCTCAAGAAGTGAAAAAACTTCAAGACCAAGGATATATTGTCACGATGGTTGGAGATGGGATCAATGATGCTCCAGCGCTCACACAGGCCGATCTCGGTATCTCTATGGGAAGCGGAACGGACGTGGCAATGGAAGCCGGAGGTATTGTACTCATGAGAAATAATCTCTACGATATCTCCAATGCTATCTCACTCAGCAAGCAAACCGTAGGAAAGATCAAACAGAATCTTTTCTTCTCTCTCTTTTATAATGTTCTCGGTATCCCTATCGCAGCAGGATTGCTTACAACATTTGGCATTGTCCTCAAACCAGAATTCGCTGGCTTAGCAATGGCCCTGAGTTCAGTCTCTGTGGTGCTCAATTCACTCCTGCTCAATCTCTATCGTCCAAATACAAAGAATTGGATTTCCAAGATTGCTCCTATCGTAATGACAATTCTTTTCTTGGGCATCTTCCGACAACTCGGGCAGATCTCTAGCGGGGGACTAGGAAATAATTCTCTCGCAAGCAATTCACTTTCCGCTACAGAAAAACAATCGCTCACAAGCTTCCTTACTCATACACAAAATAAAATCTGATTTACTCCTACGGGTGTGCCCAAGACTTTTGTGCAGGAACAGCTCAGTGGACTTAATCTTCCTGTGGTGGAAGGGACAGACACTTTTTCAAATCAGGGACCAGAAATGATCATTGGTTACGATGAAGCCGTCATGATGAAAAGAGAGGGTCTCTTTAGGAAGATAGGAGATGAATTGAAAAACTTTTTTGGTCTCGATTCGATCAAAATTATTGGAATCTTGGCGCCAACTAAGACCTTTATCGATGAGGTCCATATCGTCAATGCCAATGGATTTGAAAGGATTCAATCTGAGGAATCACTCTTCATCACCCAAGATCAATCTGGACAGGAAAAGATATTTTATCTCTATGATCCAAAGAATATTCCAACAAAACTTTGAAACCTTATTGATACAAAAACAACCACAAGCACTATAAATGGTAAATGATATACAAATCTCTTTATCGGATACAATGAAGCCCAGATGATGAAAAAGGAAAAATTGTTTCAAGAGATAAATAATACTATTGATAATCTTTTTGGGAACGACATCATCATCAAAGGTATTGCAAAGAAAACTTATACCAGTTTAGATATGATGCACTTTGTTCCAAGAGAGGAATGGAAAAAATAGTTAATAGTGTATAGTGAAGAGTGAATAGTGGAGGAGTTTTGTTTATTTGTTCCCTCTTCCGTGAATAGAAATCATGGGAGAGGGGAAATCAAATCTCTGCTTTTCTAAATCTATTCCAATATACTAATTCCAGATTCCCGATAAACTATTTATTCCTTTTAAATACTTTATTCTCAATGACAATTCTCCATACACGATGGGAAAATATTATTTCCGTTCGTACTACAAAAAACACGCAGAGACTTACAGAGCTTGATGTCTTGAGAGGAATTGCATTAGTCTTGATGGTGTATTTCCATCTTATTTGGTCTATGCATGAGCTTTTTGGATATCAAGTTTTTTATAGTTCTTGAATTAATTTTTACATAGGGAAAATTTCTGCTATCCTGTTTATCCTAATCTCAGGAATAGTATTCTCCTTTAGTAGCTCTTGGGTCAAAAGATTTGTCCTCTTGGCAAGTATATCTATGGGAATTACGATCGTGACTTATCTCTTTGACCCTACGGCTTTTGTGAAGTTTGGCATCTTGCACTTTCTCGCATTGAGCAGTCTAGTAGCACTGCTATTCCAAAATATTCACAAATATCTCCTCTTACTGATCTGAATCGCTATACTTCTTACGTGATTTCTTATTCCCTACGTTCATGTACAGTCAGATGTTCTGTTTTTCCTTTGATTCGTAAGTCCCTCATTTCAATCTACGGATTACTATCCACTTTTACCACGATTTGGGATCTATCTTATCGGAATGGGACTTGCTAAAATATTGTATGTAAGCAGAAAAAATCTCTTGTGATCGCTCTTGGACTTTGCTCCGCTCCAATTTGTAGGGAGAAACACCTTACTTATCTATCTTATTCATCAACCGATTATTATTCTGGTGTTGTATATGATTAGCTTGGTCAGTAAATATAATTAAGTGCCCTGATTGAGAAGTAAGCTATCTATTGAGTCTCACTACTTACTACTTGATACCTGCCTGCCGGTTTACATACCGTAGGTATGCAGGCAGGCTTGATACTAGAAAAGCATTTCGGTGCAGATTTTTTCTTAATAAGCGTTTTATTGAGATTCATGCAAATTGAGTTGATTTTACTCATCATATCCATATAAGGAGCCTCGTTCATTATCTATACATGGGTGTTTAGCTCCCCGCAGTTCTCCGGGGCAGGCAGCTGGTTACCCCGACGGGTCGGGGTTAAGGACAAGGTGCGGTGTTAATAAAAGAAATGGGTGTTTAGCTCAGCTGGTTAGAGCAGCCCCGCTTCAGCGGGAAAGGTCCTCGGTTTATCTTCATGAAAGATGTTTACATGTACTACGTGTATATTCTAAAGTGAAATAGATATTATGTGTGATGTACTAATAATTTATCCAGAAGAATAAATGAACACAAAAGAGGTAATGACTATTTTACCAAGAGAATAGGAAAGGATATAGTCTTAGTCTGATGGTTTGAATACAACGAGAAGAATGATGCGTTGGCATTAGAAATAAAAATAAAGAAATCATGACACATAGAAAGACGACTAAAAGAAAAAGACTTCATCAAGGGTGTTTAGCTCAGCTGGTTAGAGCAGGTCCCTCTTAAGGACAAGGTCCGGGGTTCGAATCCCCGAACGCCTAAATCAAATTAAGGACAAGGTCCGGGCTTCCCCAACTTCGTTGGACTTCATTTCATATCGGAATCCCCGAACGCCTAAATGAAATTAATCTGATTCGGTCAGATTTTTTTTGTTGCCAGAGGGATGGGGCATTTTCCCTTTCATTTCCTTGGGGATTCAGTATAAAACAGAGGTCAAATCGTGAAATTGAAAGAAAACATTACTATCCATTACGTTCCGGCTAGCCGGAACACATTACTATACGTTACCACCTGTCCCGCACCAGGCGGGATGGTAATGTATTCGCTTCGCTCATGTAATGAGTTGTAATGAGTTGTAATGTTCTCCATATCCTTTAATTTATAATCTATAAGTTCCATATGCGTTTTTATGATGAAATAACTATCCATGTCAATTCCGGAAAGGGCGGTGATGGTATCGTAACCGGAAGGAAAGAACTGGGAATCCCCTATGGATGACCCTCAGGAGGAAATGGAGGAAAATGATGATCCATTTACATCCGTGCATCCAAGGATGAAAATACTCTTGTAGCCTATAGATATAGAGCTATTTTTAAGGCAAAACCCGGAGCGCCAGGAAGAGGAAAAGATCAATACGGAGCAAATGCCGACGATATTACCTTGACGGTGCCAGTAGGTACCTTGATTAGAGATAAACTTACCGGAGAAATACTCCACGTCTTCACCAAAGATCAGGAGGAATGGTTGGTAGTAGAGGGATGAGAATGATGATTAGGGAATATCCACTTTAAGGATTCTATCAATCAATATCCAAATTTCTCATTACTCGGAGAGCCAGGACATAGCAAAGATGTTGTCCTCGAATTACAATTGCTTGCCGATGTCGCATTGATCGGGACCCCAAGTGTGGGAAAGTCAAGTTTGATCAATAGTATCTCCAATACCAAAGCTAAGGTCGCAGATTATCCTTTTACCACGCTCGTGCCAAATTTAGGCTCAGTGAGTTATGAAGAGTATTCATTCAACGTTATAGATATCCCAGGATTGATCAAGGGTGCAGCAGATGGGAAGGGGCTGTGAAATGCCTTTTTACGTCATATTTTGAAGTCGAGAGTTTTTTGCCTGATTTTGGATCTTGCGAGATATGATACAGGATTTCAAGAAGTGACCGACCTTTTGGATGAACTCACTCAATATATCCAAGAAAAATGTGATCCAGAATCCGAAGAAGAAATCCAGATCGAGATCAAGAAGGAAGGAGAAATGATTACCTTGTATGCAAGATATGATGATCGCGTGATTTTGGAAAAAAGAATTTTGTTCGCGCTCAATAAATTTGACCTTGTAAATGATGAGGAGATTGTAAATGAATACAAAGCCCAACTCAAAAAAGTTGTCCTCAAGTATCTCAAAAAATTTGATACCAAAAAAACCATTACCGATAAAATTCTCGACAAAAATATTTTTACCGTCTCTGCAGCTACGCATTACGAATTAAGTGCGCGACTCGGGAAATTGGTAACCATCCTTCAAGATACTCCAGCAACAGATGTCTATCATATAGAGAATCTTCCTATCCAGGAAGAAGATCATGAAGTTATAGAAATGATCAAAGAGATTACAGAGACAGAGAGACCTATTTTGATAGAACAAAACTTTATCGAGCCGGGGACTTATGATTATGCAAAAGTATGGGAGATCCGCAACCCAGAGATTTGTAAACTCGTCCGACAAATGTGGCGAGGAAATCAAGAAGCAGAAAATCGATTTCGAAGAACAATGAACAATCTAGGGTACTTACAGACATTTGAATTAGCAGGTATCAATAAAGGAGATATCCTCAAGATTATAAGTTATTATGCAGGGAAAGAAGATAGATATATTGTTTACTAAACAAAAAATTGTCGGATTATTTAATTGCGAATTACAAATTACGGATTATTTTGCTTATTAAATTCGCAATCCGAAATCCGTAATCTGTTAATTAAGTAATTTATTTTCTTCTAAATACCTATGTTTACTATTTTAAGCATTAGCGATAGTGACAAACACCGACAATCGGCCATTCAAGAGTATACCAAACGTCTGGGAAAGTCTGTAAAAATTCTAGACATCAAGCCTAGCAGAAACGGAACTCCTCAGCAGATTATCCAGGCAGACACCGAGCAAATGATTGCTCAACTCAAGAAATTTCCAAATGCTAAAAAATTTCTCTTATCGAAATCAGGAAAGGCACTCGATACCTTACAATTTCATGCCTTATGCAGAAATCAAGATGTCGTGTTCGTAATAGGTGGACCGTATGGTCTGGAAGAAGAAAAATTGCTGAATGGTATCGACGCTCGCATCGCATTTGGCGCTATCACCTTGCCCCACGGCTTGGCTAAATTGACCTTATTAGAACAAATATATAGGATTGGGACGCTAGAAACAGGGAAGACATATCATTATTAGATCTTTGATGGGAGATCTTAGACCTTAGATGTAGGGGAGGGCTTGATTTATTTATAGAAATAGATATAATTCTTACCGTATTTATCCTATGATTGGGTCAACATGAAATTTGAAATAATCTTGGAAGATAATGGACAAGTGGGAGCTGTTATGAATATTGATAACGAGCACATTTTTACCGTAGGCAAAGATTTCGATGAATTACTCAAAAATCTTAAGGAGGCAGTAAATGTTGCTTTTGCAGATAAAAAAAAGAAAACAGTAAAGTACACACAACTAGCAAAATTTTTACATCTCAATGATAAGGTATATGCCGCTTAGATATGAGCAGATACTAAGAATATTGGAGGATTTTGGTTTTGTATTGGATCGTCAAAATGGAAGTCACAAGAGATACCAAAAAGGAATCTTATGAGTGACTGTTTGATTTCATAAAGAATTCCCTCCCAAGACTGCTAAATCAATGCTTCAAAGTATTGCAGATATTGTTTGACTAGATATAAAAACACTCATTAAAAAATATGATATCAAATTATAAGGAATATTTTTATCAAGATGGAAAATCCTGTCGGTCAATGGCCGGCATTTTTTTTATTAAAAAAGGGTATTGACATCTGCTATAAAATAATTAGGATAAGATAAAGATCTTAATTTATTTTTTATACGAAAAAATGAATACACCAAACATTCTTTCCAATGATCTTGATCAAGTGCCAAAGACAGGGAAGTGGTATCGCGAGGCATTGAAACAAAAAGAACTAAAAACTGCTATCGATGATGCCTTCTTTTATTCGGATGATGAATGGGCTGACATCAAAGAAGATTTTTTTTCAAATGATCACTTCTTTGTACGTGCTGTAGATAAAGAGGTAAACCAACGATTTCTAGAAAACAAAGAATCCCTTCCTATGGAACAGGTTGTTTTTTTGCTAGAAACTCATCCTATAGTATCTTGTGAAATAGCAAGAAGAGCAATAAAAACACAGTCAGGAGGATGATTTATCAATAGAATCTGATTCTTAATTCCTCGAGAAGATACTGAAATCTGAGAAACATTGAGCACTAAACCAGAGGATATAAAGGGGAATATTGTAACATATATCTCCTTCCAGAAAGTGCGAGATGAAAAAAAAGATAGAGATACAAGACCAATGATGGATATTGTTATCAACCAAGTAGAATGCCCAGGGACAGAATCATCCATGCCCGAATGATTAGTATATCGTAGAAGGCTAAGTTGAGAATTGTTTATAAAAGAAGTTGAAGCTCTTGGAGAAAAAGAAGGAGAATGAAACAATACCGTTGTCGAAGGAAATCCTAAATGATGAACAGAAAAGAAAGAAACAGTAGTAAAGAAAACATTAGATAACCTTAGCAAGGTATGGAAGAACACAATAGAAATCATAAAACAGTTAAAAGAAATTATTCTAGTGCCAGTAGAAAATATGATAGAATTGGAGGGAGAAGAGGAAACATTATTTGCTAAAAGGATGTGCCCTCATTGCGAAACAGTAAAGCTAGAAGGCGGCATGCAACCAGAGGGGCATGTAAAATGTAATTGTCCAAAATGTAATAGAGTATATGAAAAATATGATCCCCAGGGGAGTGCATATGAAATATTGCCAGAACCTGAAGAAGAAAATACAGAATTATCAGTAAAATAAATAAAGACAAGAAAGACTGTTGGTCCATAGCCGGCATTTTTCTTATAAGA
>CAIVDB010000113.1 GCA_903904545.1 uncultured bacterium
TGTTTTTTAGATACTCTTTTATTCTTCTCTGTCGATTTTCGTAATATCATTCTCCGAAGATATCCTTACTTACCTTGTCAAATATTTCATCTTTATATAAATCGCTTGGGTTCTCTTTGTATCCAAACATACGACAAATCATAACATAGCTTATCTCTTCGTTTCCTATCTTGATCTTATATGTCGTTCTTTGATCTCGCAACAAACCAAACCATTCTACTTTATGACTCTTTAGATACTCTCTTATTTCTTCTTTTCCAATAGGTGTATCAATCTTTACTAGTTTCTTGTCTGAATGATTTTTTTTAGAATATCCTTCTCATAAATTCTTTTCTATGTACATATTCAAGACATCCAAAAATTTCTCTGGATGTTGGTAATCAAAGTTGATAGCGACTACCTCTTTCCATGCTTTAAGATCAGATTTTTTAGCTTCTCGAAGATCAAAATCTCCTTCTATAAGAAAGGCTCCTTCTCCATACTGATTATTGAGTAATAAGGTCTTATTGAGTTCTGGAAGATAGAGATGATAATAAGATACTTTCCTCATTTGATTATCTGCCAAAATTCATTTCTTCCACGTAAATGAAGTCCTCTCTCTCTGTAATTTGTGAGCTAACCATGCTTCTACGAGTCCAACCTTATCAAATCCTGCAGGAGTATTTTTCTTCTCCCATCCTTTCCCGGATCAAGTGATGATTTGTAAGATATCTGGGGGGAGAATTATTTCACCCATTCCTAGAACTGATCACTGAATATTTGGTTCAGGAATTATCTTTTCCTCTTTGTTTTTTGTATTTGATTGCTCCTGTATTGGTTCTGGAGTTATTTCTTCTTGTGATGATCCTGGAGTGGATTCTTCTTGTACAAAAAGAATATCTATCAATTGCTTTGCACTTTTGATCTTTACGTCTTTGTGCGTCTTTTTTGCTAGATCAGAAAAGAGTTTCTCCTTCAGCTCTTGTGAAGAAAGTAAGTGTCTTTTCTTGGCGTCAGCTTCTGTAATCTTCTTCTTCTCAACCAGAGCAAAAATAGCATCTACATATTCCTGAGATAAGGTAGTGAGCAACTCTTGGAGAAGTGATTTATCTGTATTTTTTTGTGTAATCAGAGAAACCCCTAATGCGAGGTAGTTTTCATGTATTTTGTGGATACTGGTTTCTCTCATGCCATGATTCTAGATATAAAATTTATTTTCTTGCCAATTCCTCGTCTATAATCTTGAGGTATCTTCATCCAATTTCTTTATTGAACGTTTTGTCTCATGTACCCACATCGATCAAATCTCCATCTTTGACTTGTTCTGCAATATCAGCTCTAATTGCTTCTAGTTTGGATGGATTACTCGCGTCATATTCATTATCTGTGGTGTAATTTCCATTTATATTCAATTGTTTAAAATCATTGTCATCAAAGTAGAGCCCATAACTTTTCTCGTTTTCCTCTCTAAAGGTATGTAAAATTTCCTCTTGAGAATTTTTAATATCTATGCCTATCACTTCTGTAGCAATCCTATACAATGCCGTCTGTATCTTTGGCGAAGTACCATAGAGTTCTGCATGTGTCATACCAGGATCAGAAAAATCTACAAAGAAATTTCTTGTTTTGATGAAATTTACTTCAGCCAAACCTCATGAAGCTAATGGGATGTTTAATCCTGTCGTCAAACCCAGATACGTCATATAGGTGTTTAAATATTCCATGTGTTTGATAATCTCTTCCTTTTTGTTTTCTTGTGCTCAGAAGCTTTCTAGATGTTGTCTGTAAGCATCCAGATAACGATACATATAGAGTAGCGATTTTTTGTCTTTCGTTATCAAGACGTTGAGTTTATGTAATGAATCTGTGTCTGCAGATAATTCCTTTCGTAAAATCTGTTTTTGTTGTTCGATAGCTTGGACAGATGGAAAACGTTCTGGATTGTCCGCTACGTATCATGATTCTATTAGGAGATTGTTTAGTGTCTTCATCCCTTGTCCTTTTTGGATTGCTTCTGGAGTGAGAACTTTCTGAAGATTAAGATATTCTGTTTTATCTGTGTACGCTATCTTTGTGGGTAATGAAGAAACAGTTCATGGGATAGTGAGCCACAATCTTTCTGTTACTTTCCCGTTGGTATAGATTCCTAGCTTTGATTTTAGGAAGGCATATCTCGTATTTACTCTCTTCTCTACTTCATCGACCGCTTGAGCCACATCACTACGTGTCCTTGGTGGGTTAAACTTTTCCAAAGATGCCATTTGTTCTGGATCGTTGATATTATACATTGCTAGTTGGTTGTGATTCCATTCCTCGATATACAATAAAGATTTCATCGCCTCAGATCCTGTCTTTTTTGTAAGATGTTCAAAATTCTTAGCAGAAAAAAATCTTGCTAAATATTCTCCGTTTGCTGTATCTTGTTTTGCTTGACCGAGAGTGGTACTTAAGATATGCTCCTTGATTAGTAGTGGCGTACTTTGTAAGAAATCCTTGTAATTCTTCGTATACTTATCTAGTGTATCAAAAACAGATTCTTTGACGTATGAGCCAATTGCTGTTACTCATAAGATTGTTGCTCCTGCTATCCATCAGACGCCTGGGATAAATGCACATGCTCAAGCAAGTGTTAGCGCGATATCTACTGCAGATTCATCTTGTTTCAATTCACCTCTTTCTTTATTTGTCTTTTTTATTTCCTCTCCTTCTTGATAGGTCTGGTAAGCAAATACTCATCATAAGACTACTGTTCCGATTCCCAATACTTTCCCTAACACTCTACCCGCATACTTCATAGTTGGATTATTGAGAACTTTCATAACCTCATTAAGTCATTCATAATTTTTAACATATTTAATAACATCTACAATTTTTTTTGTGCTTTTTGTTTTCGCCAAAGTGTTTATAAATTCATCTGGCAGAATGTCTTTTGGTAATTCTTTTCCAAGTTTTTCTCAAAGAAGTTTTCTTATCATACTAGGATCCTTTTCCTTGCTTATTATTTTAAGGAACTTTTCGTCCTTGAATAGTGGGGATATCTCGTTCATAAGCCCCTTATTTTTACTCATCTTCAGCAATCGTTCTCCTTTGCCAACTTCTGGCATTACCTGTGCTGATTCATAGATTCCATCTTCTACCTTAGCCAAATTTTCTAATCACTGTGCTGCCGATTCTACCTGAGATCCATACGGAGTTTTTCACTTTAACTTTCTTAATGTTTCTGCAGATTTTTTGAAATTATCTTTCATCCGCTCAATACGTCTACTTAGAAATGAACTATTGAGTTTTCATTCTTCGATATATTTCGCTTGAGACGTAGCATCCATAGTCTTTATCTTTGACCGTCTTTTTATACTATTTGACACAAAGGTATTCGTATTCTTTATACTAGATTTATTGTTTTTTAAGAACAGCAAATATTTTTCTAAATCATCTCATATGACCAGCTTATGGAAATTTTTACCTAA
>CAIVDB010000114.1 GCA_903904545.1 uncultured bacterium
TAGTATCTCTTCTCTTTTATTCTCATCATCTATAGATTTTAATTTTTCTTGTAGATTTTCTATCATTCGTTTGCAATTGTTCCTATAAATTCCAAATTTAAAATAAAAATCAGGTTGAAATATTTTTCAAATGGGATATTCACTAGAACTTGAAGCTGTTATTCATAAAAAATTCACAATTTCTTTGTCATTCATTTTTATATGTATATATCAATCTGTCTCACTGAATTTTATTTTAAAATCTAAAGCAATCCATTGATCTAGGTATTCATTTACTTCTATTTTTGCTAAGATTTGTTGTTGCGCTTCTCCATCTGGACTATATCAAGTTATATGGGTGAATAAAAACTTCCCTCTTTTTAGTCTTGCTGCTAAAAAAGGAGCTACTTCCATTGATTTTCATAATCAAAATTGTTTCCGCTGACAAATTATGTTTTTATTACAGTTAAAAATTATTTCTTTGGGGAATTTGATGTCTAAATGAAAATTGTATATTTTTCCTAAAGAAAATCTTTGTGCATCCATAAATTCTGATCTTTCTAAAATTCTACCTCATCCCTTATCGATTTGTCTAGTATCTCAATTCTTTATCCATATTTTATATACTATTTCTCCTCATTCTTTTTTGATATCAAATCTTTCAGGTTCGATTCTCCAAAAACTTCGTTTGGTTCAATCTATTTCAAATACTGGTCTATCTGTATTTTTTCTCTCTGATAGTAAATATTTACTTATAGCATTATTGATTTCTGTGATTTTTGGTAACATATTTTATTTTAGAAACTAAATTAAGAGAAGAAACCTCTCTTTGCTAGGGATATGACAGACAACTAGTTTCTGTGCGACATAGACTTTCGTATAGAAGTCTGTGGTGGGATATTACTCTTTTCTATTGTTCTCTGTTTGTATCGCTGTATCAGATATATCATAATTGTGGATAAATACAATATAATCTGTTTCTTGGTGTTTGGAGTCTTCTTTGGTGATATTTATAAAAAATCCCTTGAAAATGTACGTCTAATCCCTATATTTCCCTCTCCGGTTACTGGCTATTGAGCCAAAACCTGTATTATAAATGCAGTTTTTTTTATGCTTTAAATTTGGAATAGGTATGGTAAACAATGAACATTCAAGTATTGATGTAAAATCTTTCGTTTCAGAAAACATCACTTCGTATGAAGGTGATGCAAGTTTTTTGTCTGGAATTACTCCAAAAACTCAAGCAGTATGGGAAGCTTGTAAGCTTGCTCTTGCTCAAGAACGTGAACGTAATGGATGTAGAGGGATAGATACTGAAAGAATCTCAAGTATTACTAGTCATCCTGCTGGATATATAGATCAAGCTCATGAAGTAATTGTTGGTCTTCAAACTGATGAAGTGCTCAAAAGAGCTATGAAGCCATTTGGTGGAATTCGTGTAGTCGAAAATGCAGTGAAGGAAAAGGGTATGGAAGTCTCTGATCGTGTAAAAGATATTTTTCATTATGCAAAAAATCACAATGATTGTGTCTTCGCAGCGTATGATACAGAAATCAAACAGTTCCGTTCCAAACATATTATTACAGGATTGCCTGATAACTATGCAAGAGGAAGAATCATTGGTGATTACAGAAGATTGGCTTTGTATGGAGCTGATGCTCTGATTGCAGCTAAGCAGGTAGATTTCTCTGCTGATAGTGGAGATATGACTGAAGATAAGGTAAGACTTAGAGAAGAAATAAGTAACCAAATCCAAGCACTCAAGGATATCAAAGTGATGGCATCTTACTATGGGATAGATGTTTCTGGTCCTGCAACGACGGCTCAAGAAGCGGTCCAATGGGTGTATTTTGCTTATCTTGCAGCAGTGAAAGAACAAGATGGTGCAGCGATGTCATTAGGAAATGTTTCTTCATTTCTCGATATTTATATCGAAAAAGATTTAAAAGCAGGGGCACTCACAGAAGAACTTGCCCAAGAATTGATTGATCAGTTTGTGATCAAACTGAGAATGGTAAGGCACTTGAGACCTGGTGCTTATGATGATATTTTTGGTGGGGATCCAACATGGGTAACCGAATCTATTGGTGGACAATTCTGCGATGGAAGAACAAAAGTCACGAAGACTTCATTCAGATTTTTACAAACATTAGTTAATCTTGGACCTTCTCCAGAACCTAATATGACGGTCCTTTGGTCAGAAGATCTTCCTCAAGGATTCAAAGAATTCTGTGCAAAGGTATCTATCGATACTTCGTCTATCCAATATGAAAATGATGATCTCATGAGACAATGTCGTGGATCAGATGACTATGGTATCGCGTGTTGTGTATCTCATCAAGAGATAGGAAAAAGAATCCAACATTTCGGTGCAAGATGTAATCTTGTGAAATGACTTTTGTTGGCAATCAATGGAGGACATGATGAGATCTCAGGAGAAAAACTTTTGGATATCCCAACACTTTCTGAAGGACCATTGAAGTATGATGAAGTGATGGCAAATTTCCAAATAGCCATGAAAGAAATCGCAAGAATCTATGCAAAATCAATGTTCATCATCCATTATATGCACGATAAATATTACTATGAAAGAGCTCAGATGGCTTTTGTAGATAGTCATCATGGAATAGATATCGCTTATGGTATCGCTGGTATCTCTATTATTGCTGATTCATTATCTGCTATCAAATTTGCAAAGGTGACTCCAGTAAGGAATGAACAAGGTATCTCTACAGATTTCACTATCGAAGGAGAATTTCCTATGTTTGGAAATGATGATGACCGCGTGGATGATCTTTCTCAAGAAATAGCTAAGTATTTCAATGAACAACTTGCTCATCATACAGCATATAAATGAGCTAATCCAACACTTTCCTTACTTACTATTACATCTAACGTAATGTATGGAACGAATACGGGATCTACTCCTGACGGAAGAAAACAAGGAGAAGCTTTTGCTCCTGGTGCTAATCCGATGCATGGAAGAGATAGTTCTGGTGCTATTGCATCACTCGATTCCGTTGCAAAATTTGATTATGAATATGCTCAGGATGGAGTATCCAATACCTTCTCAATGGTTCCTACCTCACTGGGAGCAACGAGAGAAGAACAAGTAGAAAATCTTTTGAGTATGATAGGTGGATATTTTTCTAAGGGAGCTCAACATCTCAATGTAAATATTCTCAATCGTGATACCTTGCTTGATGCCTATAATCATCCAGAAAATTATCCACAATTGACCATTAGAGTGTCTGGATATGCAGTAAACTTTGTCAGACTTTCTAAAAAACATCAATTGGAAGTGATTGCAAGAACTTTTCATGAAAAGATGTAATTGAATCTGAATACTATAAAGTCGAAATTCCATAAAGTCAGATAGCTAAACGGTAGTCGAACAGTAGCTAAACAGTAGCTTTTGAGGCTATCGTTCCTCTACTGTTAGTCAACTGTTTGTCCATTTAATACTAATTCTTATTTCAAATAATTTTTCACTATGCTTCGTGTTCATTCGATAGAGACATTTGGTACGCATGAGGGGCCTGGTATAAGGTTTGTACTTTTTTTGCAATGATGTTTATTCAAATGTTTGTATTGTCATAATCCTGATACGATTGCGATGGATGGAGGAAGTATCATGAGTCAGGAAGGATTGATCAAAAAGATTCTCAAAATGAGACCCTACTTTGGGAAGAAATGATGATTGACGGTTTCCGGTGGGGAACCGCTATTGCAGGCCCAAGCATTGCTTCCTTTCTTCAAGGAATTGAAAGAAAGAAATATCAATATCGCAGTCGATACCAATGGATTTATTCGAAATGAAGATGTAGAGGCATTGATTTCTTATGTAGATTTGTTCCTTTTGGACTTGAAACATATGAATAATTATCGACATCAGAAACTTACGGGAAAGTCGAACGATTCCGTCCATAAATTTCTGGACCATCTCGAAGCAAACAATAAGAAGACCCGAATCAGATATGTTTTAGTCCCTGAATATAGTGATCAAGACGAATACATTCACGAGCTCGGAAAAAGTTTTGGTCATTATGCATGTATCGATAGGATAGAGATTTTACCTTATCATAATCTCTGAGTGTACAAACGACATGCACTTGGTCGAGAGTATGCCCTCAAGGATGTCGGGATGCCAACTCCTCAGAAAGTCTCTCATGTCAAACATATTCTCGCGAAATATTTTGCTCATGTATTTGTGAGATAGTAGTATTTATTAATTAAATTTTATTCCTATGCGTACCCCTGCTGAAGTTACTCAATTGGCAGAAGAAATTGGATATAAAAAAGCCTATGCCGTTTTCTCTTCTACCTTAGTCTCCTGAATCCTTGCTGGAATGTATATTGCTCTCGGAGGAATGTTTTCCGTCAATACTATTACAGGCTCTGTCCTGTCGTATGGATTGACTAAGCTCTTTGCCTGACTTGCATTCTCTTTATGATTGATCTTAGTGATGATTGCCGGAGCTGAACTCTTTACGGGGAATGCTTTGCTTATCATCGCATACTTCAACAGGAAGATCTCACATCTTCGTTTCTTAAGAAATTTGATTCTTGTTCGATGTGCGAATTTTCTTGGTGCCCTTCTGATTGTTGGATTGCTTTATGGAGCCGGATGGTTTCATATGGCTCAGGATGCTGTGGGAACAACCTTGCTTAACGTGAGTATCCATAAGGTAGGATACGGATTTTTACAGGCGTTTTGTCTTGGTATTCTGTGTAATATCTTAGTATGTTTGTGAGTCTGGCTTGCTTACGCAGGAAAAACTGCAGTAGATAAAATTGCAGGGATTATCTTCCCCATTACTGCTTTCGTTGCATGTGGATTTGAGCATTCTGTAGCAAATATGTTTTATTTGCCTGCTGCATATCTTTTGAAACTTACAGGATTTGCTCCTGCGGGTATGGATGTAAGTACCCTTACTTTACATAATATTTTTATCGGCAACTTTCTTCCTGTCACTTTAGGAAACTTTGTGGGAGGGGCCTTATTTGTCGGAGCTTTGTATTGGATTTTGCATGGTAAATCGATAAAATCGTCGTAACCCCGCTAAAGACGGGGCAGGAGTCCCTAAAGTTGAAGGTCGAACAATAGCAGAACGGTAGCTAAACGGTAGCTAAACGGTAGCACAATTATGCAACCGTTAGTCTATAGTTTGTCGCGAAGCGTTTGGCTATTGCTTCAAAATATCTTAATTTACTTTTATTTTTTTTCTCCTTTTCAATGAAATTACCAATTTGAATTTCCAATAGACATGGGAAGAGAGTGTATAGTTTATAGTTAAGAGTTAATAGTGTCGGAATCTTTTTTATCTTCTTTTTTATCTTCTTTTTTGTCCTTATGAAGCTACCTATATGAATTTCAAATAGACATTTGCATTTATGCGCTGCTGATGCTGATGCATTGTTTGGTGCTGGATATGAATTCCAAAATCTAAAAGATCTTTCTCAACCTGGGCAATTTGCTTGTAAAGAAACTCTTAGTGTCAAAGGTCCTAAGTGACAAATTGATGGAGTAAGAATCCTTGGTCCCTTAAGAAAAGAAACTCAAGTAGAGATTTTAAAAGCAGATACCTTCAAATTGGGTGTCGATGCACCGATTAGATTATCTGGACATTTAGAAGGAACGCCAGGGATTGAACTTGTCGGACCTCAATGATCAGTGACCATAAGCCATGGTCTCATCGTGGCTGAAAGACATCTCCATGCGACGC
Organism: uncultured bacterium; assembly: GCA_903904545.1. Next base: position 5,706 of record CAIVDB010000114.1, read on the forward strand.
CAGCTGATGCAGAGAAGCTTGGGGTAGAAGATGGACAAACGATTGCCGTAGCTGTAGAAGGGGAGAGAGCCTTGCTCTTTGGAAGAGTTACGGTCAGAGTGACAGAAAATTCTGCTTTGGATATGCATATCGATACCGAAGAAGCTAATGCTGCAGGACTAGGACTTGGTGCAGAAGGAGAATTGATTAAATAACATTATAAATCTGACAAAATAAATAGCTACCATCTACTATTTTATCGGTACGTTCCTATGAGCAAAAATATCCAGTGAGCACTCTTGATATTATTAGCAACGATTATTTGGTGATCTACCTGAGTTTTTGTGAAATCATTACATTTACCAGCTACTACGATTGTTGTCTTTCGCTTAGGAATTCCGCTCCTTTGTGTGACTGCATATCTCTTGTATACCAAAAAAAAGTTTGGTTTATCTCACAATAAGCTCGCATGGAAATTTTCGACAGGGAATGCTATCAGGATGCTCTTATATTATATTGGGTTTAATCTTACTACCGTAGCTAATGCAGTTATTGGATTATATACCTGGCCACTCTTTGCCGCGATGATAGAATACTATAGAACCAGAAAAATAACTCCTCTCGTACTCCTTTGCACGCTCCTGTGATTAGTCTGAGTGATAGTAACTTGTTTAGATAAAAATTTCTGAACCCAACCATTACAGATGATCGGGTTTTTTGCTATTACGATTTCGGCAGTCATTAGTGCATTGCAAAGATTTCGACAAAAAGATTTGATGATGCATGCAGATAATACACAAATGGTCTTTTATCAGTCACTCGTTGGGGCAATAGTTTTCTTTCCATTCCTGTTCATTAACACGCCGATGCCCACGATTCACCAAAGCACTATCGCTATTATATTTTCACTACTTATTGGTATCGCTGGGTTCTACCTTTACTTCCAATGATTGAGAAAAGTATCTATTGCATATATGTCTGTGCTCTCATACTTTGAAGTCATCTCCGCAATACTGTTTGCATATTTCATTATTCACGAAGTACCCTCTGGATATACTTTGATAGGAGGCGCTATTATTATAGTGTCTATACTGATTATGAGTTTACATAAGAAGACTCTCCAGAGCGATACATAATTATTATATACTCCAGATATAGAATCCTGACTGAAAAGTCGGGTTTTTTTGTTTTTGTTGATGCCTTGACTTTTGTATGGATATATGTATTCTGTGTGTATAAAAAATAGTAAAAAATAATAAAAACAAAATTAAAAAAAAATAAAATGATACAACAAACAGAACAAACACAACAAAAACAATCACGAGTTGCAGAGGAGATGTATAAAGTAGTCTCTTGTGTCTCTCAAATGGTTACTATCCATATCATTGATCATGGAACAGAAATCATAAAAAAATCAGTACGGATAAGCGCAGTGAGTCCGTATCGGTTTATAAATATATTTGAGGGGCCTAGATTCTCTCCTATATTATTTATAGGAACTGGCACTGCTATCACAAAGATTATCCTGGATTCTACAGGAGAAACTATTTATGAACATCTATTTGATTTCCCTGCTACTGCTAAAGCTTGGAAATGGGGTACCTTTTTTACTAATAGACTCCGTGAGGATAAATTTCTAACCTCGGAGTATAATGACAAAGTTTTATAGGTTTAGAATTTTGTCTATGTCTATAAATTAAATTACAAACAAAAATAA
>CAIVDB010000115.1 GCA_903904545.1 uncultured bacterium
AAAAGGAAGGTGATAACGAAGAAAAAGACAATAAGACTATCTTCACAGAAAAGATACAAGAACATATAGATTTACTTGATCCTAAGATAGTAAATAAACTAGTGAATAAAACATTTGAGAAGAAACTCAATAATTCAGATACAGGCAAGCCTTTAAATAGTAATGATTTCGTAATCAGTACAGGCAATAACGAGCTAAAAATAAATAAAAATTTAATCGACAACAAAGAAAATCAACAAATACTTATTTCTCGTTTATTTGCTGATCAAGAAACACGAGAAACCATCAAAAACGCAAACAAAAAAATAGAAGGGGCAGTCATATCGAAAACCAATGCAACAACAAAGGAGTATAGCAGATCAGATTTATGAGATAAGATAGATGAAAAGCCAGGAGAAGAAAGACAAAAATATCTTATAGAATCAGAGTCTGATATCGCAAAATACTTAAGTGCCTATGCATTTGCTTGAAGTAAATCACTAGATTATGTTCTCACAGAGAGCGATCTCTCTCATCCAGTAAAAGTTATAGATACCCCACAAACAAAAAACGAAATAAAATTTAATGAGAAATTAGCTAGTCCAGAAGGAGTAGTCACGAAAGAAGGAGCTAGGAAGATGATTCATGAAATAGTAGATATAAAAAATTCCCCAGATATCTTAATCGTTACGGCAAAGTGACGCAAGCCAATAGAAGTCAAAAAAGATTGAGAGAAATATACTTTTGGAGGAAGAACATTAGTAGTAGATGAATGAACAACAATCAGTATCAAAGAAAGTAATCCCACAACCCAAACAAAGGAGACTCCACAAGAAAAAAAAGTATAATAAACATTATAAAAAATCCTCCAATTCCGGGGGATTTTTTATAATTTAAACTCAACTTTGTACGACCTTGTTCTATTTTTGACAACCTTTTACCTCTTCTATATAATTCTGCCAATCCACTTTGCAAACATCTCAACTCGTTTGGAGACTCTTGTGTTCAAAAACACCAAAGGGACAAGAATACCAACGATCATTCCTCAGATAACATCTGTAATCCAATGCACGGCAGTCGTCACTCTCGCAAAGCTTGTAATCAAACTAAATACGATAAGAATACCTCCAAATCGAATATATTTTTTATCTTTTTTTTGGATTCCTCGTAAGAGTGAACTCATTGCTATCGCCATACTGACTGCAGCATGATCTGAAGGGAAACTACTAGAAGGCAGAAAATTATGCAGGATGGTCTCGTGTTTGAGATCTGCTAATCCAAGTACTACGTTTGGTCTCGCCTTATCGAAGAAATATTGGACGAGAACATTCACTATTGCAGCCAACACCGTACCAACAAAGATATATATCCCTGAGGTTTTATATCGTTGTCATTTTTCTTTATTCCCTCTCCATTTAAGCAACATTCCATATCCATAGACAGCAAGGAGATATATTGGATAACTTAGAACAAAAATATCAGCCAGAATAGGCATCCGATGAGACCAGAAAGCACTGAACTGCATCCAAGTAAATAAAGATTGAGCAAGAGCAACACCCCATTGTGGTTCTACTAAATGAATCATCCAATACTATTAAAGATAAAAAACTTCTAATCCCCGATAAACCAATTCCCAATAAACCAATAAACCATTATCTTTTTAACCTTTTAACTTTTTAACTTCTTTATAATACAAGCACACCATTTTCAATTTACATTCATCACATTTAGGGTTTCTTGCTAAACAATAATATCTTCCAAAGAGTACCAAGCTATGATGAGCATGATCTTTATAGCTATCTGGAATGATAGTTTCAAGCTGCTCAGACGTTTCTTCTGGAGATTTAGTCCAATTCAGCTTTTCCAAATTTTGTCCTCCTTTTGTAAAGGAGGAGGTGTCCTTTAGGACGGAGGATTTAGAATGTACTAATCCAAGCCTATTGGCCACCCTATGAATATGGGTATCTACCGCAATATATGGCTTATCATAAAGAATATGTGCAATCAATTTTGCTGTCTTTATCCCAATTCCAGGAAATTTTACAAGTTCTTCCAACGTATCCGGTATTCAGTTTTTATATTCCCTACCTTTATTCTGCATTCTAAATTCTGAACTCTGCATTATTTTTGCCGTGGCAAAAATGTGTTTTGCCTTGCTTTTATAATAATTGACAGAAGAAATAGCCTTTTGAAAGGAAGGAAGACCTAAACTGACCACATCAGTGGGAGTTTTGACCTTCAAGAAAAGCTTGTCTGTCACCTTATTGACCTGTTTATCGGTCGCTTGAGCACTGAGCATTATTGCTACTACAAGTTGAAAGGGAGTAGAGTAGTGAAGCTCTGTCTCTGGATCTGGGAACAATTCCTTGAGATAATCAAATATTTTCTGTAATTTTTTATTCATTCAAAACCTATAACTTAAAACTTAACACTCCAGCAAAGCTAGAAATTCAGGGTTGGTAGGAATCGAACCCCGCCTTGCGGGGCAGGCCTACGACGCTATTTTTTCTTCAGGGTGAGTAGGAATCGAACCTACACCGCCAACTTCGGAGGTTGGCATTCTACCATTAAACTATCACCCTTTAAACGACATCAGAGGAGTTTACCCCGCAGTATTGCGGGGGAGTCTGATATTATACCGCTTAACTATGGCCCTTTTTTGAATAGAAAGTTCAGAACGAAGCTACTTTATTATAAAAAACTCCACCATTTAACACTTAGCACTAAACATTTAGCATTATTTCTGTCTCCGCACTTCATAACTTACTCTTTTTTGTTCTAAACAGTGCTTAATCATCTGTTCATTCTTATTAAGTCCTGAAACACCTGATTTTATCTCCAAAAAGACGATTTTTTGTAGATTCCCAGCACTCAAACCATCAAAGACGAGATAATCCACTCCTTTCCCCAAAAACATAAGATCCTTGTAATGATACGGGAAATTGGGCAGCAGGGGAGCAATCTTTTCATGCACATGCCCCAAAACTACACTGCGAGACTGCTGTACTGCGGCTTTTCTATTGGATTTGATATGGGAAAGGAAGAAAATCCTTGCCAAAAGATATCCAACAAAGGCTCAAATAGCAATTCCTACAACGACTAAAATCAAATCCACAGACATACAAAACCGGCCGAAAAGATAAAACAGACTCTTTGTAATTATTTTCCCGAGAAAAAAAAGAGAAAGCTCTTCCCTCCATTTAAATACAGACAAAAAAGAGGGCTAAAATTTGCTTTTTTAGCAGAATCTGAGTATACTTGATAGAGATCATTTTGGATCGAAAAATCACTTATTTACCTATAAATAGAACATATGGCAGACATTGATTTCAAAAAGAAGTTAGACGAGGCTGTGGTCCAGTCAGATATCGTAAAGATATTTGATAATCTTTTGACGATTGGAGTAGAATGGGGGGCTTCAGATATCCACATCGAACCTATGGAAAACTATTGTAGAATCAGAATTAGAATCGATGGAATCTTACAAGAATTAGTACAATATCCAAAGAACCTCCATGAGAGTATCATTTCTAAATTTAAGATTGAATCAGGACAAATGAGACCTGATGAAAAAAGAATCCCCCAAGATGCCAGAGTATCAAGTGTCACATTAACAAATAAAGAAATCGATCTTCGTGCGAATACTTTACCTACAGTATGGGGAGAAAAGTTAGTTATGCGTATCGTAGATAAATCAAAAAAAACGCCACCACTAGAAGAATTAGGTATCGAAGGAAACAATAAGAACATCATTTTTAGACATCTAGAATATCCAAATGGGATTATTCTTACGACAGGACCTACAGGATCAGGAAAGACAACTACACTATATGCTGCGCTCAATTATATCAACAATTCTGAAGTAAATATTATTACCTATGAAGATCCAGTGGAAGACAAAGTTGCAGGACTCAATCAAGCACAAATTAGAGCAGATATTGGATTTACCTTTGCCAATGGATTGAGATGAGGATTAAGACAAGATCCAGATATTATTATGGTGTGAGAGATTCGTGATAAAGAGACACTTGATATGGCGATGGAATCAGCCATGACAGGGCATCTGGTATTTTCTACTGTACATACCAATTCCTCTTCAGAAACCATTACCAGAGTATACAATCTCTGAGCAAAACCGTATATGCTAGCAGGTACCTTCAATCTTGTAATGGCACAAAGACTTGCAAGAAGAGTATGTACACATTGTAAAACACAAATATGTATCAAGGATACTCCTCAATACACATATGCCAAAGATAGTTTTAGAAACTATGATGAAGAAGCGTTAAGAAAAGAAATTGCAAGTAGAAATATCACTCAAGAACAATGGGATAATTTCATGGTAAAATGATTGATACAAATAGGTACAGGGAAAAATCCATGAACACAAGAGGCATGTGAAATATGTGGAGGATCTGGATACAAATGAAGAATAGGTTTGTATGAAATGATGGATTTCAACGAAGGACTAAAAAACATGATTCTAGATGGTAAATCAGCAATTGATGTAGAGAACTATGCACTAAGTAAAGGGATGATCAATCTAGAAAGAGATGGCGTGTTCAAAGTAATAGAGTGATTAAGCACGCTCGAAGAAGTATATAGATACGTAAAAACAAGATTTGATAAATAGGATTTATTCTTCTTACTCACATGATAGACTTCAAAAGCATAGCACAAACAGACTTTTGGTATAAACTTATCAAAAGATTCAACAAACCAAAACTTAAAGAAAAAACAAATTTTTTCAGACTATTTGCCATTTCACAAAAAGCAGGGCTTGGACTTAGAGACGCATTGGTAGCGATCAAAAAATCTGAGAATAACAAAGAAATGAGAGAGATTATAGACAATCTTGTGGAAGACCTCACGAATGGATCTACATTTTCTCAAGCCATGAGTAATCATGATTATTTTTTCAAAGAAGACGAGATAGCACTCACACAATCAGCTGAAACCATGGGTAATTTACCAGAAATTAGTGATGAAATTGCCAATGAAGGAGAACGTAGTGAACAAATTACACAAAAGATAAAGAAAGCGGCAACATATCCAGCGATTCTTTTAGTATTTTCCATACTAGGAGTCATTGTGTTGCTTATGTTCGTAGTTCCCAACATCGTGAGTATGTTTCCAACCCAAGAATCCCTACCAGGAATTACCAAATTTATGCTTGCAGCATCAGAATTCGTCAAAAAAACATGGAGTATCATGCTGATATGAGTGATTAGTACTATAGTAGGATACAAAGTAGCCTATGCCCAGGTGATTGCATTCAAAATGTTTATCGACAAACTCATGGTAACTATTCCGATAATTTCAGATGTAGTCAAAACATTCTACATGTATAAATTTACCAGACTCCTAGGCCAGCTTCTAAGCGCAGGAGTAAGCCCAATTTTAGCACTCAAACTCATGGGGAATTCTTTTAGTAATTTCTTTTATAGGAAAAAGGCTTTTGAACTAAGAAACAACCTCAAAACATGATTTGGATTTGCAGAATCTATGGAATGATCTTCATTATTTGACCCTGTCTTAGTACAAATTATCCATATTGGAGAAGACACAGGAAATATGGGAACCGTCCTCAAAACGATGTCTGAATTTTATCGTGGAATGCTAGAAAACAAGATAGACGTCCTTATGGCATTTTTAGAACCGTTATTGATGGTATTCATAGCGGGGATCATTGGAACCATGGTAGCATGAATCTTCCTCCCTATGGCCGATATGGTAAACGTAATCCAATAAAGATTTATTTCATATATACTGAAATATGAGAAAGAATATATTTCTAACAAACATAATAGTGATAGTATGTACCATAATAATTTTGCCCGTTAAATGAGAAAAAATAGGAATAGGAGACATTATCTATACTGCACAACAAACAACACAAGAAAACAGAATAACCGCATACACAATAAGTTCATATACAGTTCAACAACATCTTCAGTTATCTAGTTCGACGATACAGGAACTGCCAGAAGGAGAACAACTATTACAGAACATGGAAAAGATACATCAATTATTACAAACACATATCATTCAAGAAATGGAAATGAGTGAAGACAAAGAAAAGACACTTCAAAACTATATACAAGAGTGTGAAAAAGCTATCACAACAAACAAACAGAATATGATCTATCTTCAACAGCTACTTCCTTTATTAAAGATAGAACTCAATACTTGCACAAATAATAAATTACTAGCAGACAAACAATATTTCGAAAGCATAAACACCTATAAAGTTCAAGACAGTGAATTTGCACTTCAACAAGCAATCACATATGACCGCTGTGCATCAGAGAAAAGGATACAATACAATGCAAAGAGTTATATAGTATCCAAATTAGCATTCTACATAAGTACTCTACAAACAAAACAAGAACTCATTAGCAACAACCAAGATATGATAATAAACCATCTAGAAAGCATCAGAACAGATATTTTAGAGAAACTTACCAACATAGACAAACTGCTCCAGTCATATACATTCTAAATAATTTTGAAAATTAAATTTGCAGTCGGCAAAGAAATACGTATTCTTACATACGCAAGATATTTTGTTTTTGATAAAAAGATGTATACAGAGAAAAAGATAAAGATACGAATTTATATATGTGGAATAGTTGGAACGAGCATACTCGTATACACAAGTTTTCATATGCATAGCCGAAACCAAGAGCTGAAGAATATTTTTCTTATACAAAAAGAAATTTTATTGAACAAAAGCAATAATAAAAATATAGAAAATGCACGTCAAATAAGCAACGCATATATTCACTATCAAAAGGGGAGGTATGCACAAGCATTAGTAGAGATCTCAGGGACACTAGACCAAGATTATTACAACCGTGGAACTATCAAGACAAAACGAGCATATGACGAAGCAATCAAGACAGGATTTTCTAATCTCATACATGCTCAAGAGCTTCTACTCTCTGCGCAAAAAGATTTTAGCATAGCAAAAAGACTCACTAAAAGCAAAGAATTATACACCATTATTTCCAAAAATGACAAAGAAATACAACAAGCATACACAATTGTAAATACTAAAACATGCTACATTGGAGCAGAAAAAAATATTTGACTGCTCTCAGGGCTTCTCGGAGAATTAAAAGAAACTATGAATATATTACAAACAGAACAAAATATATTTGAGGCAAACAAAAATATACTTCCTCCAGATTGCCAAGAACAACGAGAAAATATTTTCACAAGAAGCAAACACAATATCCAAACCGTCCAAATGGCAAGCGCCCAACAAAAAACAAAAGAGATTAAAAGCCTAGAATACAAGATAGACAACCCTATTCTTTGTATTTCAGGAGACGATAGAGAATTACTTCAAAATTTAGAAAAATCCCAACAAGCAATCTTGAAGTTTTCTCAAGAGCATCAAAACAACATATTTCAACGGCAACAGAGTAAGGAAAAAGAAAAACTCTTCTGTAACCAAGAGAAAAACGACAGTACATTAAATGATAATCTACAAAATACTTTACAAAAACTCCTTTCACAGTTTGACTCGAACCTCACAGACGAGAAGACACAAAAGACAAATAGTCAGCCTTCATATATTCCGCTCAATGGGAAAGAGCAAAAGCTACTGGAAAACATCAATAAAAAAAATAGAATACGAATCAGACAGATACAAAGATTGAGAACAGATAAACAGTACCAATGATTTGAATATATCAAAAGTTTGTTCACTAATTTCTATGGCAACTCTTGAGACTTTATATCTACTCCCTAAGACTTTTACTCTCTAGAATATACACACATGTTAAGCGCAAAAAATCTCTCCGTACATATTCATGACAAACAAATTCTCAAAAACGTAAATATCGAATTTAATCTAGGGAAAAACTACTGTCTGCTCGGAAAAAATGGTTCAGGAAAATCATCTCTCGCTATGACCATTATGGGACATCCTAAGTATACCATTACCAATGGAGAAATATTCCTTGATGACAAACTTCTCAATGAGACCAATCCCCACGAAAGAGCTAAGATGGGTATTTTCCTAGCATTTCAGCACATTCCCGAAATCAAGGGAGTAAAGGTTTTTGAATTCCTTAGATCTATCTATGATGCAAAAAATGAGAGTCAAACATCGTTTATTCAATTCAAAAAGATTATTGAACCTCTCATCCAAGAATTACAAATAGATAAAGAATTTCTTCGAAGAGATCTCAATGTAGGATTTAGTGGAGGAGAAAGAAGAAAAATCGAGATATTGCAACTCAAATTGCTCCAACCAAAATATATTTTTCTAGACGAAGTAGACAGTGGTCTCGATGTCGATGCATTCCGTCAAGTAGCAACAATGTTGCAGTGATTAAGCACCAAAGACAATTCTCTCATCATCATTACCCATTATTTCACGATCCTAGACTATATTCCTGTAGATCATGTATACTTGATGCAGAAAGGAGAAATCATCAAAGAATGAACAACAGAACTTGCACAAGAGGTAAAGAAAAATGGATTTACATGAATGAAGTAGTTAATAACTTTACTTCCCAATCTTTTAGCCGCAAACTTTTCTATGCAAAACATAAAAAGACTCTTAGCTCCCTTCTGACAGATCAAACGACATTTTTTTCTTTATATCATAAGTTCTCTCTATTTCTGAGTAGTCTGGCCTATAAACGCACTTATCATAAGTAAAACAATCAAAGGAATTGAATTACATGATATACACTACTTCAAAACATATATTCTCATATTCCTAGGACTCACGATACTTCAATATTCATTAAATTATTTTTTTAGGACCACAAGGAAGATTACTGCTAGACTCTTCCAAAAGTACCTTTATGAGGAGCACCTTTCTAAGTATCTAAAAGCTGACAACAATAAGATAGAATGACTCTGAACAGGGCAGTCTAATAGTATTATCCAAAGATGATGTGATAACCGACAAAGATTAGCTATTGATATTTTCTCCAATGGATTGATCAGAATCATAGTTAACATAATTGCAATATTCACTATAATCATACGAAATCTCTGACGAGGAGTATTCTTTATCATCCTATCTGTATTCATTATTATGCTAATCATAGCATGAATAGGGAATAGACGTATGAGAGATATAAGAAATGGAAGAAGGGAAGTTGTTGTAAAAGCAGACAGAAATGTAGTCAGATTAATTATGTCAAAGTTTGAAATATTACAAAACAATAAGATCATAAAAGAGATTAAGCTAATCACAAACTTCTTCTGAGACCTCATGAGACGAGATATCAAAGAAAGTAAATGATATATTTTGGCCAGCGATTTACCTAGGGCTCTTCTAGATTTTCTTAAGGTGGGACTCATTGCTCGATATGGATATCTAATATTTCAATGACAAGCTGACTTTGCACAATTCACCCTGGTACGGATGCTCACCAACCAAATGACGGGAGTGATATTCGAGACGAATGACCTCACATTAAGCTACTTCGAACAAATCCCATTTGTACAGAAACTACGAGAAACGTTCGACAATATACCAAAGTTAAAAGGCTATGAAGAGGGGAAAATATTTACCTACAAAAAATGAGATATCTCAATTGATACAATAAGCTTTGGGTATGGAGATAATAATATCTTCTCAAAGTTTAGCCTAGATATCCAATGAGGAAAAAAGACTGCACTAGTAGGGGAGAGTGGCTCAGGAAAAACCACATTAATCAAGCTCCTCGCTGGATACATTCATCCAGATAAGGGAAATATAAGTATAGACGGACAAATATTGTCTGATACCGCACTCAAGACATATTACAAAAATATCTGATATCTAACCCAAGAACCTAATGTCTTCGATGGCAGTATTATAGACAATCTTCTCTACGGAACCAGAGAAAAACCAACAAGGAAACAAATAGAAAACGCAATAAAATCTGCAAAATGCGATTTTATTTACACCTTCAAAGACGGACTTGATACACAAATAGGAGAAAAGGGGGTAAGACTAAGCTGAGGGCAAAAGCAGAGACTTGCTATAGCAAAACTGCTACTCAAGGACCCAAAGATAATCTTTCTCGACGAACCAACAAGTTCCTTGGATAGTTTCTCTGAGGATGATATTGCTCAAGCATTCGATAATCTACTAAAAGGAAGGACAGTGATTGTAGCAGCACATAGATTACAAACAGTAAAACAGGCAGATATCATTCACGTATTCAAAACATGAGGAAAAATAATAGAAAGTGGAACTCATGAACAACTCCTCAAAAAGAAGGGAACTTACTACAAGATGATAGAACTTCAGTCAGGATTTTAATAAGGAACATACACATGGATAAAATAAAAATCTATACATTCCTCCAGACCATTCCCAGAGGCAAAGTCGTGACCTACAAATTCTTAGCAGAGAAATTCAAGATACACTCCAGATATGTAGGGAAAATCATGAACCAAAACCAGCTTCCAGATATATATCCCTGTTACAAAGTAATTAAATCAGACAGAAGTCTCGGTTGATATAACGGAGGAGTAGAAATCAAAATCAAGAGGTTGGCTATAGACGGGATCTATCCAAAAGAAGGGAAAATAGAAGAAAAATATATTCGACAATGAAAATAAAACACTTCACTTCAAAATCAAAAAATTCTTCAAAAAAGACTCCTTCATTAAACATTAAGCATTCAACATTTAGCATTTTTCAAAAGCAATGACATTAAAAAACACTCTAGAATCATCAGATAAAGTAGTTTACGATCTCTATCTCCAAGGCATTACGGAAGAAACGGTAAAAAAGATTTCTGCCGAGCAAGAAGAACCTCAGTGGATGCTTGAGCATCGTTTAAAATCACTAGAGATCTTCAATGCTATGCCATTTCCTAAGCGATGACCAAGCCTAGCAGATCTGCATCTTGACGACATTGTCTACTACGCCAAGCCAAGTCAAGAAAACGAGTGATATGCCACTTCTCGAGAAGACGTCGATCCCGAGATCAAGAAGAAATTTCAAAAATTGGGAATCCCTGAAGCAGAACAAAAATATCTTGCAGGTGCAGGCGGGCAGTATGACTCTCTCAATGTTTATCATAAGATCAAACAACAACGATCAGACAAAGGGATTATCTTTGAGGACATGCCTGCTGCTATCAAAAAATATCCTGAACTCGTCCAGAAACACTTCATGAAACTCGTACCTGCAGATGATCATAAATTTGCCGCGCTGCACGGCGCAATGCGAAGTGGAGGAACCTTCATTTATATCCCTAAAGGAGTAAAACTCGATGAACCGCTCCAAGCCTACTTCCGTATGAATACCTACGCAGGAGGGCAGTTTGAGCATACCTTAATCATTGTAGATGATGATGCAGAAGGCACCTATATAGAAGGATGTTCTGCACCCAAATACGACAAAGCTTCCTTACATGCAGGACTTGTAGAAATTTTCGTCGGCAAAAGATCGAGAATGAAATATTCTTCCGTAGAAAATCGGTCTACCAATACTTATAATCTCAATACCAAAAGATCTATTTTGGAAGAAGATGCCTATATGGAATGGGTCAATGGGAATCTCGGATCACACAAAACTATGCTCTATCCCTGTAGTATTCTCAAATGAGACAGAAGCAAAACCGACATGCTAGGTATCGCCGTTGCTGGAAAGGATCAGGAGCAAGATACGGGATCCAAAGTAATCCATATCGGAAAAGATACTTCATCATCTACTATAGCCAAATCTATCTCGAAGGATGGCGGGATCTCTACCTATCGTGGGATCGTTAAAATTTCCAAGTCAGCAACAAATAGTGTCAATCATACCCAGTGTGATGCATTACTTCTAGATGGACTTTCTGTGTCCAATACTATTCCTCGTATAGATAACGAAAACGCGGATAGTATCGTCTCCCACGAAGCAAGCGCAGGGAAGATAAATGATCAAGAAATCTTCTACCTCATGAGTCGTGGACTCACAGAAGAAAAGGCGATGTCCATGATCGTCAATGGTTTTTTCTCTCAAGTCGTCAAAAAATTACCTCTAGAATATGCAGGAGAATTAAACAAATTAATTGATATGGAAATGGAATGATCTATATGATAATAAGCAAGGAAACCTGCCCCGTACATGCTACGGGGTGGAATGATCTATATGATAATAAGATCAAAAAAATAGTTAAGAAATAATCTATTTTATTCCCAATACAATATTATGAATATAGGATACTCTGTCAAATTATTATCCAAAGATTCTTGACACTAGATTCGGAATAAAACAATATAGAAAAAATCCAACACTATTTACAGTCAATTATTTTCAATTCGCCGATAAACCAATTCCCGATAAACCAATTTCAAGAGCCTTCGGCTCTTACATAACATATCCATATTTTTTGATCAAAAGTTTAATTTTCTGCGCTAGATCTTCATCTATCGTTTTTGCAAGAGCATAGAGTCTATTGATACTCGTATGATGCTTATTTTTTTTCAAAATTTGAGCTCGGATAGTCATATCCAAAGTAGCAGCCTGAGTTCTCAAGACCTTTTTGACTAATTCATTGACGTATCCCTGGGAAATAAGGGACGGATTGTACAAACTTTCTAATATTGCTAATTCAAGACAAGCTACCGGGAAGGAAATGTTCTGAATAGCTATTTTTTTGGTAAATCCAGCAAAGAAACGGAAGAGAGGAGTACTTTCTTTGGACTTAGAGTAGGTCTTGAAGACTACTTGTTTATCAAACATAATGACTTCTGTGGCTTGTTTCTGGAGATTTACAATCAAAAGTTCATCTGGAATTGCATAAGAGGAAAGATTGAGTTCCAGAGCTTTGATCCCACCGATATATCGAGCAGAAGAAAGAAATTCACGGCAATGTTTCTTCACGAGTGACCAATAAAAACGATCTAAGATAACTTCCTGTGAAATAGTTGTCTCTGGATCTTTGACAAAAAAGACGTTCTTTTTGATATTTTCCAGATGTCCTCTGTTTTTGAGATAGTATACCATCTTATATGCCTTTTGGAGAGTATTCTTTTCATCTTGGATATGTTCCAGAATATCGGCAATTTTTTGGATATCTATCAACTTTCCTTTCTGTTTTATCAGTCTTTTGACCACGATGTCAAAACTTTTATTTTTCATAAGCCAATGGCTAACGATAAAATCACTAAAAAAAATCTAATGTTTTTTACCAGAAAATCAAGTCGATTTTTCCACAAAAATTTAGGTCACTTTTCTATTGCATTAGCTAGACAAAAAAATATCACTTGGACACGACATTTTTATTTTCGACAAACAAAGACAGATGAATCAGCTTTTCCTCCTCAATCAGACAGCTACACTTCAAAAAACAGTTTGGTTTGAAAATATAAAAGCTACTTTCACAGAGACCCAAGATAATATGTTCGATGTCGTACTCGAAGTAAATTCAAATAAATTTTTGATATCTATGCAAAATATCGCAGATCAGATAGAGGAATTCCAAATTATAGCAATCAAAGGATTTATAGAACTCTCCAATAAAATCATTCTTACCATCAAGAAACTTGTAGAACACCTTCGATATAGAGCAGAATAAAGTGAAATTAGGAATTGGTTTATTGGGAATTCGGAATTGGGGATGATAATCCTTCCTTATTCAATCCTGTATAACCTTGGCCTATTTCTGTCTTCAATTTAAACTCTAAACTCAACTCTTAACTATAAACTCTTAATTCTTAACTCCCTTCTTCCTATGAGCGAAGAAACCAATCTTCTCGTCCAAGAATACACGAAAAACCCATTACAAAATCATAGTATGACAGAGTATACAGTCAAAAAACATGAAGGTAATTTTATCTGTGGAGATGATATTACGGTCTATCTCATTATAGAAAATGATATCATCAAAGACTACAGTTACGATGGTAATTGTTCGAATATTACAACAGCAGCAGCAAGTTTCCTTTCTGAATATATCCTATGAGCCAACATTCATGAGGTATTAAATTGGACATATACAACCGTACAAGAAAGAGGATTTGAAGTTTCTCCAAGGAGAAAGAGGGCAGCAGTCATTTCTATTATGGCAGCAAGAAACGCTATCCATGAATATCTAAAGGACGGTCAAAAAGAGACTTTTGACGATCTTATGGACGATTAGACTAGACAAAGAACTTGACAGGTTTTTGACAATAATGATAGAAATATGTGAAAAAGTCAACTACAAAAGAAATAATAGACTTGAAACAAATAGACAGATATCTATGATACCTAGACATGCAAACACAAATTTTATTTCCCTACAGGAAATCTAATGAGAATACTCAAGCATTTCATCATTACCATCGTATTAAACGGAGTAATGTTGTATGTTATCACAAAATACATCCCACAACTCTGATTCTCTATTCATTCAGACTATG
>CAIVDB010000116.1 GCA_903904545.1 uncultured bacterium
AAAATATCTTTATTTTTGATAACAAGGACAAAAAGACCAAAAGAAAGGAGGAGATTTACTAAAGAAGATGAAAATGTCCCATAAGAAGTAGATTCATAGAAACCACTAGGGATAAGGGTGATAATAAGAGAAAGCAAAGAAAGTCCGCACCCAAATACTGTCAACATAGGGAACCAAATTTTTCTTCTAATACTCGCTATTCCCATCAAAAGGGAAAGAATACTCCATGCGAAAGCAACAAGAATATACAACAAAACACGAATACCTACAATTACACCGAAACTAAAAACAAAAGGGATCCCAGTAAGTTGGACCAAGAAAGAAAAGACTCCAATAAGACCACTAATAACAAATACCCATCATAAAACGAGAAAAATTTTGGTAATCATAGGTCTAATTTTAGAAATAATATCAACCACAAAAGAGGAAGCTAATATACTTTTGACAAGTGAAAATGATAAAAACCATTCTAAATAACTATATTTCATAAGCTTATGCATCCAGACATCGATTTTCATTTCCCAAAGATCCATATTATTTTCATCAAACATTTTTTTTGCCATACGGACATATTTTTCTTTTTGTTCTTTCATTAAAAATATATTTAGTGAGTAAAATTAGTATGCTTATACAAATTGCTAGGCGTATTTCAAGCAGTGAATGGTTGAGTTAAGAACTAATAGTGAATAACTAATAGCCTGCCTGCCGGTAGGTAGGTGTAGGAGTTTTTTATACAAAATATTCATTCTTCGCTTTTAGTTTTTAGTTCTTAGTTTTTAACTAGAAAAGCCGTCTCTTCTGCAATCATCAATTCTTCATTTGTAGGGATTACATAGATATGTACTTTGGAATCGGCCGTAGTAATGCAGCGTTCTTCTTTTATGCCAATATTTTTCTCTGGGTCTAAAGTAGATCCAAGTCGAGCCAATCTTTGTAAAAGAATCTCTCTTACGGGCTCTGATCTTTCCATCACCCCTGCAGTCAAGACAATTGCATCTACCCCGTTCATCAACGCAACATAAGCGCCAATATGCTGGACTAAACTATCAATATACATATCCAAAGTAATAGTGCATCTCTCATCCCCTGCTCTCCATCCAGCCAAGATATCTCTCAAGTCACTTGATTTTTCAGATACACCAAAAAGCCCAGATTTTTTATTAAGTAAAACTTCCATTGCTTCAGGACTAATTCATTCTTTTTTCATCAATAATGTAATTACTCCTGGATCAATATCTCCTGATCTTGTACCCATCATCAAGCCTCCCAAGGGAGTCATTCCCATAGACGTCTCCATCACTTTCCCATCTTGGATAGCAGCCAAACTTGCTCCATTTCCTATATGACACGTGATAACTTTTGTTTCCTTATCAGAACGTTTGAAGAGTTCTACTCGTTTTCTATATACATATTCATGGGATGTACCGTGAAATCCATATCTTCTCACTCTATATTTCTCATAATATTCATAAGGAATTGGATACAAATAATGAGCGGGACTCATCGTCTGATGAAAGGCTGTATCAAAGACAGCTACTTGAGGAATTTGGGGAGCTAAAGCAGTACATACAGTCATGCCAGCAAGATTTGCAGGATTATGCAAAGGCGCCAAGTCAATACATTCACGCACACGTTGAACCACTTCATCCGTAATAATCACTGCTTGCTGAAAGTATTCTCCCCCATGAACAACTCTGTGTCCTATTGCTCAGAGATCGTCTAAAGAAGAAAGTATCTGAAGTTCAGGTCACGTTAGAGTTGCAAACATCAGATGAACAGCATCTTCATGGTTAGCGAGATGTTGATCGACATGATAGGATTGTCCTTGAAATGAATAATCAAAAAAAGATCACTCCATACCAATCTTTTCCATAATACCTTTACATCGAACCTCCGTAGTAACCATATCGAAGACTTGGAATTTCAAAGACGAGCTTCATAAATTAAGTACCAAAATTTTCATGAGTAATTACAAAAAGAAGAATAAAATACATAAAAAAGAGTGTAGGTATTTCCGATAGTTTTTCAATTACAAAAACGAAAAAGAACGAGAAACTTGCTTTTTATACTTGAAAAGTAAATAACAAATCACTAGGATAGAGCTCTATTTATCACGAACCAAAACGCGACATGAATAAGAAATTCTACATTACTACAGCGATCGCATACACCAATGCAAAACCTCATGCTGGACATGCACTTGAAATCATCCAAGCAGATGCACTTGCAAGATTTTACAGATTTTTGGGGTATGATGTAACATTCCAGACAGGTACCGATGACCATGGGATGAAAAATCGAAACTCTGCAAAAGAAGCAAATATGGATGTCAAAACATTCGTAGATATGAATTCTCAGGCATTTACTGATATGTACAAACAATTGTCTATTTCTTATGATACTTTTATCCAAACCTCTGATCAAGAGATCCATTATCCATGAGCACAATTGATGTGGAATAAATTAGTCGAAGCAGGAGATATTTATAAAAAATCATATAAAGGACTCTATTGTATAGGATGTGAAGCGCTGAAACTAGAAAAAGATTTAGTCGACGGTAAATGTCCTGACCATGCCACAAGTACATTACAGGAAATAGAAGAAGAAAATTATTTTTTTAAATTATCCAAATATAGAGACGAAGTAAGTAGACTCATCGAGACAAATGAATACAAGATAGAACCAGAAGTAAGAAAAAATGAAATTCTTGAATTCCTCAAAAAAGCTGAAGATGTGAGTTTCTCCAGACAAAAAGCAAAAATGCCATGGGGAATCCCTGTACCCGGAGACGACGAACATGTGATGTATGTCCGATGTGATGCCCTTACTAATTATCTTACAGGACAAGGATTTGGAAGGAATGATGAATGGCAAAAAGTCTGGCCAGCAGATATTCATGTCATAGGAAAAGATATTTTGAGGTTTCACGCTGCCTTCTGGCCAGCAATGTTGATCTCTGCGAAATTAACACTTCCTAAGACA
Source organism: uncultured bacterium (assembly GCA_903904545.1). The sequence continues at coordinate 2,983 of CAIVDB010000116.1, forward strand.
TTATTAGCTCATGGTCATCTCACACTCAATGGATCCAAGATGAGTAAATCTACAGGAAATGTACTCGATCCAGAAGAAGTTATAACAAAATACGGAAGAGATCCTTTTGTTTTCAATCTTTTATACGATGTCTCACTCAATGCTGATGGGGATTTTTCACCAGAAAGATTAGGAAATATCTACAATAGTATGCTTATTGGAGGACGAGGAAATTTGGTAAATAGAGTTGTTAGCCTTTGTAGTAAATATGGAATCACCCAAGGGAAGACAGATGAAACAAGACTCCAAGAACGAAATATTACAGATCCAGAAGTTGCTTTCGATAAGCGATATACAAGTATAGAGTCTAAATATCTCACAACATTTGCTATCCAAACATATTTACAAGATCGATATAAACTTGTCCAAAGAGCAAATGAATACATCACCAAATCCGAACCACGAAAAAAATACAAAGATGAATCTACAAAACAAGAAGCGATTGAAGATCTTCAATTTCTTCTCTATATTGTAAAAAACTTAGCAATAGTATCTGCTCCCTTCCTCGTAGAATGATTTGAAAAAATCAAGACGATTCTGGGAATGCCAGAGCTCCAAGCTATCGACACTAGTAAGAACTTGACAGATGATAGCATCAAAACAGCACTTGATATGAAAGAATTTACAGTAAACATAACTCCAGAAATCATCTATCAAAAAATCGAAGAATAATTTTTAGATAAGAAAAAAATATCAAGAAAGAGCTTACTTGTTGTAAGGAACGGTTTAAAACCGTTCCCTACGAAGCTGACTTGATATTTTTTTTATTCTTCTCCTTTTTGAATTTCCAAAATTCCATCGAAAGCTTGAAGTACTTCCTCCATAAATTCAGGATCTTTATCGAGTCCTTCTTCTTTGATCAGCTCCATGACTCGATTTTTCTTCTGCTCTGCAGCTCTCATTTTCTCAATCTCCTCAGCATCTACTACCGCCATATCAAGGTCTTCTTCTAGGACAAAATCATCATCAGCCATCAGTACACACTAAAGAAATAAAACTCATTCACTAAACATTAAACATTACGCATTAAAAATTAATAACGATAATGTTCAGCCTTATACGGACCGTCAACCGATACGCCAATATAGTCAGCCTGTTCTTTTGTGAGAGTTTCTAGATGAGCACCAATTTTTTCTAGATGCAATCTTGCAACTTTTTCATCAAGATGCTTAGGCAACATATAGACTTTATTTTCATAATTTTCTGAACGGAGTCGTAATTCAAGTTGAGCAAGTGTCTGATTGGTAAATGAACTCGACATCACAAATGAAGGATGCCCTGTTGCACATCCAAGGTTAATCAATCTTCCTTCAGCTAAGATGATGACGTCCTTTCCATTGATTGTGTATTTGTCTACTTGAGGCTTGATAGTAATCTTAGTATTTCCGTAATTGGTATTCAATCGTGCCATATCGATCTCATTATCAAAATGTCCAATATTACAGACCACTGCCTTATCTTTCATGACCATAAAATGTTCACCTCTCACGATATCTAGATTTCCTGTCGCAGTCACGATGATATCTGCTTGAGGAACCGCTTCTTGCATAGTCAAAACTTCATATCCTTCCATCGCAGCTTGTAAGGCACAGATTGGATCTATTTCGGTCACAAGGACTCTCATATGAGCATTTTTCAATGCTTCTGCAGAACCTTTTCCTACATCACCAAATCCAGCAACAAGACCAACTTTCCCTGCGAGCATCAAATCAGTCGCTCTTCTAATTCCATCAACTAATGATTCTCTACATCCATATTTATTATCAAATTTTGATTTCGTTACAGAATCATTTACATTGATCGCTGGCAAAGGCAATGTTCCAGCCTTCATTCTTTCGTACAATCTGTGTACTCCTGTTGTCGTTTCTTCTGATACTCATTTGATTCCAGCAACTAATTGAGGATACTGGTCCAAAACCATATTGGTCAAATCACCTCCATCGTCCAAAATCATATTGAGCGGTTCTTTGTTTGGTCCAAAAAACAATGTTTGTTCGATACATCGATTAAATTCTTCTTCATTCATTCCCTTCCATGCATAGACTGGTACTCCTGCTGCCGCAATCGCAGCCGCTGCATGATCTTGGGTAGAGAAAATATTACAGCTTGACCACTGAACTTGAGCTCCTAGAGTAACCAAAGTCTCGATCAATACTGCTGTCTGGATAGTCATATGGAGACATCCTGCAATCCTTGCTCCTGCAAGCGGTTGAGTAGGCCCATACTCTTTTCTCAATGCCATCAAACCTGGCATTTCGGCTTCAGCAAGGTCGATTTCCTTCCTTCCTCGTTCAGCCAAGCTAATATCTTTGACCTTGTATGCACCTTCTTTAAAATCCATTTTCTTCAATAAAAAAAATAAAATCGGATGAAATATACGAAAAGGCAAAGAAATTGCCACACAAAAAAGGATCTACAACACTATACAATCACAAGAAAATATATATAATATTGACTAGATATATTCTCATCCATTTTGGGAAACAAGAGAACGCTTGCCGTTGAAAAAAAGAAGTAAATACATAGAAAGACAAAACCTATCAAAGAAATGAATTTTATTACATAGCAAAAAAACCAATGGAAAACGTAGTGATTATAGGATCAGGACCAGCAGGTCATACCGCGGCTATCTATACCGCGAGAGCTAATCTCAAGCCTTTGATGTTCGAAGGATTTATGGCAGGAGGTATCGCTGCAGGGGGACAACTAACTACCACGACCGTTGTCGAAAATTTCCCAGGATTCCCGACTGGGATCGACGGATATGAACTCATGAGTAATATGAGACAACAAAGCATCAATTCTTGAACAAGGATAGAGACCAAAACGGTGGACCGTGTAGACCTCAGTCAGCGTCCTTTCAAAGTCTATGTAGGAGAAGACGTAATAGAAACACAGTCACTTATCCTGGCTACGGGAGCTACTGCCAAACGTCTCGGCATACCAGGAGAAAAAACTTTCTGGCAGAAAGGAATCTCGGCTTGTGCTATCTGTGACGGAGGACTTCCTATGTTTAGAGGCAAACCTATCGTCGTCATCGGTGGAGGTGATGTAGCAGCTGAAGAGGCTTTACATCTTACTCACTTTGCATCACACGTTACCCTGCTCGTCAGAAGAGATGTATTGAGAGCATCCAAAGCCATGCAAGAGAAATTGATGAATAATGAAAAGGTTACCATCATGCGATATACCGAAGCCGTCGAAGCATTGGGAGATCAATTCCTCACAGAACTCAAAGTCATCAATAATCAAACCCAAGAGACGCAAGTCCTTGAAGTAGCAGGACTCTTCTACGCAATTGGGCACACTCCAAACACTGCCTTCTTAGAAAATCAAGTAGCTACTGATGAAACAGGGTATATTCTGACCACTCCTGGCACTGCAAAGACAAATATCGAAGGCGTCTTCGCTGCAGGCGATGTACAAGATAGAAAATATAGACAAGCAATTACGTCTGCCGGTAGTGGATGTATGGCAGCATTAGAAGCAGAAGCGTATTTAAGCGAAAATAAATAGAAGATCTTAGACGGGAGATGTTGGATCTTAGATTTAGTTACTAAGTAAACAAGAATGGAAACCAATTATCAAAAGTTAAGTGTTCGACAAAAGGCAATGGACTTGACTCAAGAGATTTATTTCATTACAGAAAGGTTCCCAGGCAAAGAAATATATGGCATCATCGCGCAAATGAGAAGGAGTGCAATATCTATTCCCTCAAACATTGCAGAAGGAAATGAAAGAAATACCAAGAAAGAACATATAAACTTCTTATTTATCGCAAAATGATCTACAGCAGAACTAGAAACACAAATAATATTATCTCAAAGACTGTGATTTATGAATAGACAAGAAGAACAAAACCTTTTGGAAAGAATAAGTGAGATTCTAAGAATGTTATCTGGCCTCATCTCTTCACTTAAAAAGTCTAACATCTAAAATCTGAGGTCTAAAGTAAAAAATCTAAAATCTAAGCTCTAAGATCTAATATCTATAATCCCCTTCCCCCAATTCTTTTACTTTCTTACAATAACACACCATGTCACTTATTCACATTGAAGGTCCTGAACATTTCGAGAAAGAAATAACTCAATTCGACGGACTTTGTATCGTAGATTTCTGGGCTGAACGATGTGGTCCATGTAGAATGCTCGGACCTATTATGGAAGAACTTGCAACGATGTACGAAGGGAAACCTATCCGCATTGCCAAAGTCAATGTCGATGAAAATCCAGAACTCGCAGCACAATTCAACGTCTCCTCTATCCCTGTAGTATTCTTCCTTCAAGGAGAAAAAACAAGAGAAACGATCGTTGGAGTAAATCCTAAGACTGTCTACCAAGAAAGAATCGATGCATTCCTAGCTCAGCCAAGAGAAGAAAAAGCTGGAGAGTAGAAAATATTTCAAGTAATCAAAAAAGCTGGAGAAATAATCGCCAGCTTTTTTATTATAGCAAATTAATTATTCATTTTCCCAAGACCCTTGTAGTAAGAGTCCTAAAGGAAAAGTAATTAAATGACCCATTATTTGATACTTTATATACAAAGTATTGCTTATACTTTTTATAAAGAGATTTAAATCGCTTTTCTTTAATAAGAACAAGCACCGGGATTCCATTATATTTTGCATAGGAGATAGCTTT
>CAIVDB010000117.1 GCA_903904545.1 uncultured bacterium
AAAAATGAAAAACAATATCAATGTGAAAATTCTTAGGAAAAGATTGCTGTTTCTGTCATATTTTGCTTGGGTCTTAAATATAGATATAAATCAAAATAGGATTAATATAAACGATATAGTGAATGTTAGTATATCTATCTCACTATTTCCTGCGTATATTGACGTGAAATTCAATACAATATAGTATAGATTGACAAAGATTTCTTGGAATCATCTTACCGATTCTCTCGAATCAATTAAGTGTTTAGTCGCTGTTGGATCAAAGAATAATATTCAACAAATCGCAATCCGAATTAAGGCACTTCTTTGTTCTCTTATGATTGTTATTATATATTTTCGTAGTGTCCTGCATAATCCTATTATATTATTCCGATTGTATTTGTTTGGTCTCGTTTCTAATATTTTCTTATAAAATCTCGATAACATTAGTGCAAACCAAGGGAATATAATGAGGTAGTTGAAAAAGACTAGAATAGCTGTTAGTATTGATATGTTTCTATAGAATCTTTTTCTTTTATGCATAGAAATGACATAATAGAAGAATATCATCATGGTAAATATATTCCAGATTGTACTTCATAAATGATATCAATAGGAGTAAATGCTTATGGAGAAAAGCATCATTAACGATGTAAATAATGCTGCCATATATCAGATATCCAGTCTTCTTATTATTAAATATAACAATAAAACGCTTAGATGAAAAGCTAAGATAGTTATTAGAAGATTCCTAGACATAAAGCTATCATAATCCATTATTCAATAACTTGTCAGTCAATATATTAATCCGACTCAAAAAGAATATGATGTTGCTAGTGTGAGTTTTAATCCATCTGATATTCATGGCAGGGCAGAAGATGATTTGTATGCAATCAGACCTAATCATAATTTAAAGTATCAAAAGAAGCTTGTTTTCTCTATAGTATTTGCTATTTCATCTTTCGTCCCTGAATTATATGCAGTTTTAAGTGTATTCTCTAGAATCGATGATATCCATTGCTTGTCCATGATTCTTTCTGTAAATTTCTTACTTATCCGCTTGTTGTTGTCTGTGTTCTGATTCGCAGATTTACTATGATTTCTATCTGTATAAATACTTAGAAAATCTCTCATTGAAAGATATGCGACACTAGAATCCACTTCCTGAAAATGGTTGTTACGGTTCCGTATATGAAAAGATAGACTTATGACTACTACTATTACAAAGAATAGATTGTACTTGTTTTTTAGAAATTTCATAATGTTCTTTCAATATGCCATTATCTAGTGCTAATGATATAAATTTATGATGAATTATGAGTTCTTCTTAGAAAATGTCCATAATCTCATTAAAGAGGGTAAATCTTGTTATGCTTTGATCTTCTCCTTTTCTCGTGTTTTCTCATTCTTTTTCATTCTCGTCCATATTATTTTCGTCTATCTTATGATAGAGTTTATGTATGCCAAATTTCTTTGCTCATAAAATATCTTTCTCATAGCTGTCTCCTATCATACATACCTGATCTTTCTGGAGGCCTAGTTTTTCTAATGATAGCTCAAAGACTCTTGAATCTGGTTTTTCTGCTCATACCTCTTCTGATGATACTAAATAATCTATATGATCTTGTATTCAGAGTTTTATGATTTTTTTCTTTTGGATTTGAGCCGTTAAATCTGTCAAAATTAATATTTTCTTGTTCTGCTTCCTGATATGGTCTAAAAATTCTATAACACCCTCGTAGAGTTGCATATGATCCATAAAAGTTTGCCAAAAAAGTTCTTCCATCTCTAAGGTGAGTGCAAAATGAGTTTTTCCTGTAAGTTTTTCTAATGCTTTCTGAAAATAAATCAACCTAGAATGAGATGCTCCGTGTGTTGGTATGGTTTCCTGATTTTTCTTTCTTGCCCATAAAATGGCCTCTTCTAATTCTTGCTTAGGAATCCCCAGCTTCATCTGTGCGTGAGCCAATATCGCCTCATTTCATTGAGTATTTGGAATGTCATAATGATATAATGTATTATCTAAGTCTAAAATAATTCACTCTATTTTACTCATCACATTATCGTAGGGGATATAAAAAGAATCTTAATCATTCTCCCAAATATGAGCATATTCCAATGCTGTCATTACTGCTTCTATCTTGAAATTCAGCTTTGTTATTTTTCCCTTATATACAGTGATGTCTTCTGGCCTTCATCGTCTTTCTGGGCAAACTAAACAAGTTTTAAATCCTTTTAGCTTCTCAATAACTTCCTCATCTAGAGGTAACTGTGTGTTTGTATCTATTCGTACTCGATCTACCATTCATTTATATTTTAGTACGGTCTCTATACATTCATCTTCAGAATATCTCATGGCAATATCTTTTACTCATTCTCTCGCTGCTCTATAGATATAGGGAAATTCTACATCTAAAAGAAAATAGTTTTTTATGTTAAATTTCTTTATTAATTCGATTGTCTTGTTTTCTATGCCTGCTTCTTTGATGTTTAGAATTATGCCATTATGATTATATTTCTCCAAAAAGGTTTCAAAATCTTCTCCTCATTGGAATGGTTCATGGTTTAAGATCAATTTCTCTCCAGAAGCTCTTATGTCTATTTCTATCCCATACCTCTGTGGAATCTTACTTAGTTTGTCGAGAGTATTTACTCTATGAATAAATATGTTGGGCATCTTTTATGATTGTTTATATAAAATTTCTTTATTTTGTAATTTGAAATAAGATCCCTTCGTTTCTTTGGTATATAGATCAAAATCACATAAAATTATTTGGTCTGGATTGAGGTGTTCTCCATATTCGGTTTTTATCTTTTTTTCGTATCTTTGCGCTATCGTGTATATATCCGTCAATGCTTCTGGTGAAGATATCTCTCAGATGAATCTTCCTATTGTGGTATGAGCCCCTCGAGATGATTTAAATTCCATATTGCCTTTTTGAGAAAATACTTTCTTGCAATTTTCTAGAAATATGTTCCCTTCTGGTATGCTTTCTAATATAATTGAATCGGGGTTTATCCTTATTGATATAAATTTTAGTTTGGGGAGAACATACTCGATATCTTCAACTTTATTGACAACGGTTGCTAGTCTTTCTTTCTGATGTTTATGCTCTTCTTTCTCTGGAATCACAGCTATAGTAGTATGCATTGTATCTGTTCTCTCTGAGCTTTTGCCATATGGAATAAAGTTCACACGCTTATCAATTACTCATTTTTTCTTTTGTATGTCTAAATATTTCTTAATCTCGTTTCCAAATGCTGATATGGTTTCTGATATTTCATTATCGTATTGATATGCTAATACATGCCCGTTTATATGCCCTTGTGG
>CAIVDB010000118.1 GCA_903904545.1 uncultured bacterium
AAAATATGGGGAAAACTGTTCTAGTTACGTGATCATCAACAGGCATTGGAAAGTCTATAGTCAAGCTTCTGTATGAAAAAAATTATACAGTAATAGCTGGCGTAAGAAAAGAATCTGATGGAAAAGAATTACAAAAAGAACTTCCAAAAATATTGTATACCATTCTGGACATCACAAAAGAGAAAGATATTATCAACAGTTACAAATATATTCAGAAAATAACCAAATGACATGGGTTAGATTGTCTAATAAATAACGCGGGGATAGGCATTGCCTGACCGTTTGAAGATTTAGATATCTTAGAATATCGCGAACAATTAGAGGTAAATGTCTTTGGTACCATCAATGTAACAAAAGCATTTTTGCCATTATTGAAATTGAGTAAATGATATATTTTTACCATAAGTTCTCTAGCATGATTTTTCGCCATGCCCTATCTCTCTCCCTATAGTATGTCCAAACATTGTCTAGAAGCATTCTCCGATTCTATTAGGTTAGAGCTAAAGGGATATTGAATAAAAGTCATCCTGATTGAACCTTGAATGGTTAAAACCCCTATATGGGACAAGTCTATGAAGGACATTGTAAATAACAAAAAAAATATTTCTACTGGGAAAGATATTATGCTCAAAATAGCTCGTGAAGGCAATGAAAAGGGAATTGATAGCGTACTTATAGCAAAAGCGGTATACAAACAACTACAAAAGAAGCATACTGATGCAAGAGTCTTGGTAGGATTTGATGCTCACGCACTGTCTTTTATCAGGAAGGTGTTGCCTACCTCTATTGGAGATAAAATAATTTCAATATATTTATGAATAAAAGGGAATAAAGTATGAGTAAAATAGTGTTTCTAAATGCTCCTGCCTATGGACACATCAATCCAACATTAGGAATAGTACAGGAATTAATAAAAAGATGACATGAGGTTATCTACTATTCTTTTCCTGAATTTAGAAAAATAATAATTTCCACCTGAGCTCAATATAAAGAATATAAAAACTGTCCTAAGCTTGTAGATAACGATAAATTAATGAGGAAATTATCCTATCTTTATTCATTTATTATGTATGCAACAAATATTGTACTTGATGATCTTGTTCAAGAGATACAATCTATAAAACCAGATCTTATCATTCATGATGGGTTATGTTTTCGAGGGAAATGTGTCGCCCAGATCACAAAAATACCTGCCATTTCTTCTATATCTATCTGTCTATTCACAATACAGGCAATTAGTTTTAGAGCGATACTCAAAGAACTGTTTTCATTAAGAATTCAAGATATAAAATATCTCATACAAGCCAATATCTATCAAAACAAAATCATCAAAAAATATCATCTCAACAAAAAAAATATAATAGATACCTTCATCAATGCTTCAGAGCTCAATATCGTTTATACATCAAGAGACTTTCAGCCATTGGAAAAAAATTTCGATAGTATACATTATAAATTTGTCGGTCCCTCATTATATACACAAACAGACGATACAATAGACTATTCGGCTCTCACAAAACCTATTATATATATTTCTTTAGGAACAATACTTAATGACAATATAAGTTTTTACAACAATTGTATTGTGGCATTGAAGGATTGGCAAGGGACAATCATTATGTCCGTTGGGGAAAAGACAGACATAAAAAAGTTTAGTCAGGTCACACCTAATATTATCATAAGAAATCGTGTTAATCAAGTAGAATTATTGAAATATGTAGATATTTTCATAACTCACGGAGGGATGAACAGCACCCAGGAATGACTATTTTTCTCGGTTCCCCTTATTGTCTATCCTTCTCAAATAGAACAAGGGATCATATGAAGTCAGGTCGAGAAGACATGATGTGGAATTTTATTAAAAAAGAATTCCGTAAAAGATATCCAAAATGCGATTTATAAAATAGTTAATAATAAATTCTATGAAGAAAATTGTAAAAAAATGTCAAATTCATTACACAAAGCATGAGGATACAAAAAAGCTGTAGATTATATAGAATTATATTTAGACAAAAAAAAACAGAAGGGGTACAAGTAAAT
>CAIVDB010000119.1 GCA_903904545.1 uncultured bacterium
CTATGGAATTTTTAAATAAAAGAGGAGTATATAAAACACAGACGAGTGAATTGATGGATTAGGTTGGTAATTTTTTGTGATTTGATATTTCAAAACTTGGTATTGAAGGATTTGGTACTTTATGATCTTTGCTTGGTATTTCTAGTCCAGCTAAGCTTCTTTGAAAGAGTAAATTAGCAAATTTTGTCTTGAGAATCATGGGATTTGATGGTATAGAGTGATTACATAAGGATTATATTAGAAATAATATCGATAAACAACTCACAGATCCTGAGCAAAAGACGATAATTAAAGAGACGCTAGCTAGCTTCAAGAAAGAAGAGAATGATCCAACAAAGGAATGAAATGTTGTTTCTGTATATAAATTAACAAAACTAGATAAAGAAACTCAAGCAAAACTTCCTAAACAAAAAGAATTTATGGTTAGGTCATTGATGGCAGGAATCGCTGGCAGAGAAGTATTTCTTTCTCTCAAGGCATATAAAAATCTAGGAATTCGTGTCCCTACAATAAAAGATGATGAGGGAAAAGAAACGATTGATAGAAAGTCTCAAATAGTTATTTCCCAGGCAGCTCTAGAAAAATATGTAGGAAAAGAAACACAACTCTTAGCAAAAAATAAGGAATTTATGAAAGAAATATCAGGTCCAGATCAATTTATGTTGGCACTGGCGGGAAATCTCGTCGCTGATCAGTATTTTGTAGAAGGAGTCTGTTTAGGATTAGAAAATCCCTCAGATTATGGTGTAGAGACACCTGTACAAGATCCAGAGAACAAAGATGTCCCTAAAACATTGGTATTTGCTGATGAAATCAAAGAAAATAAAGAGGCTTTTTTGACTAAGGTACAACAAATAGCTCAAGAACTTAGTGTGGATTGAAGTAAGGTCGATCCTAATTGGTTGATGCTTATTATGAAAAAAGAATCAGTAAGTTTTGATCCAACTATTCAAAATAAAAATACTCTCGCTACATGATTAATTCAATTTATGCCGGAAACCGCTAAAGGACTTGGAACCACAGTACATCAACTTAAGGCTATGTCTAATGTAGATCAGCTCGATTATGTAAAGAAATACTATCAACAAAAGCAATTTACAGGGAAAATCAATAGTTATGGTGATTTATATTTGGCTACATTTTATCCTGTGGCTATGGGTAAATCAGAGAAATTTGTTTTGTGAGGGAAAGAGGTCGCTGATCAAAATCCATGAATCAATCTCAATAAAGATGGTCAAATCACTAAAGCTGAATTTGATCAATATATCAAAAATACCATTAAAGAATCTGTTTCTTTGGAATATCAGCAGAATTTTGCTTAATATATTAATAGACTTTATTTTTCTTAGCAAAAAACTATACTTTTCTTGTTTATTTCTTCCTTTTTGCCGTGAAACAGATATTTTTTTATATAAAGGATTTTTTCCGTCGTTACCGACCTAAGATACAAAAGTGGAGTAAAATCTGACTTTTGATTTTTTTCTGTGGAAGTATTTTTTTAGTAGGATGGTATAGGTTTGTTCGTCCTGTATTTACTCCTTTACAACTTATTAGAAGCGTCCAAAAAATGGCCCATTTAGAGTCTCCTCTTTGGACAAGAACATGGGTTTCTATAGATAATATCTCTCCTTATGCTGTCTATGCAGTGATTGCTGGTGAGGATAATAAATTTGTTACTCATTTTGGATTTGATGTGCAAGCACTTCAAAATGCTATAGAATATAATCTCTCTCATAAGTGATCAACTGTTGGGTGAAGCACAATTACTCAACAAACAGCCAAAAATGTGTTTCTATGGCCAGGACGTGATATTATAAGAAAGTGATTTGAAGCATATTTCACCCTACTAATAGAATCAATGTGGTCTAAGGAAAGAATCATGGAGGTCTATCTCAATGTGATCGAATTTGGTGATGGAATTTATGGGATCGAGGAAGCATCACAGTATTATTTCAATACCTCTGCCAAGAAATTGACAAGCTATCAGGCCTCGCTTCTTGCGGCAATATTACCTAATCCAAGATATTATCAAGAGCACTTACATACCTATTTGTTGCAAAAAAGAAAGAATGCTATTTCTTCGGGGATAAATAGGGTGAAAAACAATAAAGAAACTAGAGTTTTTGTGAAATCTTTGAAAAATTAAATTATAGTTTGTTTTATAATAATCATTCTTTGATCATTTGAATGGTAGACTTTCCTGTTTGTATTTTCATGATAATTTCTTTTTTGTTGTCTAAGAGATCATCAATTCTTTCTATTTGTTTGGGTCAGGTATTGTGTGGAATTTCGCTACGAGGAAAATAGCGAATATCTTTGGATTCTTCATTGAGTGTGAGTTTTCCACCTATTTTTTTACATTCAAAAGAAAACACAATGTCATTGGTAGTTGGTTTGTCGTATATGCCAATTAATCTCAATATTTCTACATTTAGTCCTGTTTCTTCTTTGACTTCACGAATTACTGCCTCTCGGGGAGACTCTCCATCTTCCACTCCACCCCCAGGGAGATTCCGTAAGTCGTAGTCATTTCTTAAACATAAAAGAATACGATTTTTATCGTCTCTAATTATACCAAATGCCCCTATGGTAAATGCCTGTGCCATACCCTTAGTTTTATTTAAAAGAAATTATGAATCCATTTATATATCTTTGTTTCTTCTCGCCCTCTATTTCCTTGTTTTAGAATCTCTTGAGTGGCCTGAGTGGTATCGCTTTGGACTGTTGTCTTCGTTTGAAAGGGGATATTAATGATTTCTCTATACGCTATAAAATTTGCTCTTTTTTGTGTGTAGATTTGAGGAAATATCTTTTGTGCTGTATCCAGAAGAAATTGTTGAATTTGGATGCTGTATGGAGCATAAAAGAAAGAATTTCCTCGTTGTTTTTTGAAAAACACTCATTTCTCTTGTTCTTGTCTTTTTGTGAGCTCACTGCTTCAAAGCTCTTCTTTCTTTCAACTATATAGCACGAAAGAAATTGTCTTTTCTTGTCACTTGAGAATATGGGTAGCTATTTTTCCTTTGTTTATTTTTATTTCTGTTGGATTGGGATATATTCCTTGTATTTCTATGTTGCTTTGTGGAAATATTTGTACAATATTCCCATTTTTGCTTAAGAAAAATACTTGAATTTGATTTCCTGTATTTGTAGATACATATTGGAGGCTTGTTTTTTCTTCTATAAGTTCTTGTTCTTGTTGTCAGGTAATGATAGTTATCTTTTTGTCTAGCCTGTTTGTTTGTATGTGGACATATTCTTGTGATGAAGCTGTCGGACTTATGATGATTATTTTGTTCTTTTGTGTTTGAAAAAAATCTTGGATATTTGGACTTGTTCTATATGGTGGTATACTACTCAATAGCAGTGCATATAGTGTTATTATACTTAAAGGTATCCCTACTATATAACGAAATGGTAGACGAATATATATCGTTGCTCGTGTCATTCCACAGAGCAAAATTGTTGCCATAATTTCTATCGTTTTTATTGGTCATAGAGTAGAAAAATATTCCATATCCATGTAGAGAGATTAAAAAAAATTATTGTATTTTTGCTTCTGGAGCTTGTTTTTTTATGAAGTTTTTGATTTTTTCTTCTTGTTCTGGGTCAGAAAATATTTGTAAAATTTTCTCTTCTTGTTTTTGAATTTTCCCTCCTACAAGAGTATATGACTTTACATAGTTTATCCTTAGGACTTCTTGTGCCATCCCTGACTTGAGGAGTCCTGTAACGAGTTGTCTTAGTTTTCTTCCGGTGTCTGGATATCTGTATTGAAGCATAGGTGTGATTAGTAATAAAAACACGAGCTATTCTAGCTATTTACTTTCTTTCTGCAATGAAAAAACAAAAAAGCTGACGTGTTTGGCCAACTCTTTTCATCGTATAGGAATTTAAATGTCTCCTATAGACAAAGGCGACGTTAGACTTCTTATCGAAGTTTCTGCGTCTTATTTGTACTCTTTTATATTTCTTATTGGAAAATAAGTGTGCTTGAGCGCTTTTTAAGTATTTCTTCTCGTGCTTTTGCTCCCTCGTTTGGGGCACTTCCAAATCCTGTCTTATTGATTTTGTCCAACCAAGCGTTGATAGTAAGGAGGTTGTGAAGATATTTTGGTGGTATTTCAAAGTCAGCTTCAATACTTTTTTGTAGTTTGGAGATTGCATCAGACAATTTTCCTGGATAGGATATTCCAAAACTTGTATAGAGTTGTTGGATTTTGTTTTCTATCTTTCTGATAGATCCATCATATCTTGATTTATCTCCTTCAAGATATCCAATATAGGCTTCTGAAATATCATCTAACAGAAAAGATCCGTTGAGTATTCAGCGAAGTTTGTTGTTTTGTTCTGGGGTGAGAATTTGTTTTGTATTGTCTATAAGTGTTGCTATGTTTTTGGATATGTTTTCAGTATTTTCAATTGTCTCTTCTTCGTTGCTTTTACTCAAAAGTGCCATAAATGACATAGGCGTATCTTCGTTACTTCATGATGTTTCTTGTACTTGCGTTTTGATGGTTGTATTGGTATTGAGTGCAAAAGTCTGACTAACGTTTCCCTTTTTGATTTCACTCGTAAATGTTTCTCGATCTTTGAAGAGTGTAATGTCGTTATTTTGTATTGCGAACACTTGTTTGTTGTTTATTTGAGTTTCTTTCTTGTTGCCATTTTTCGTCACGAGAAGGGGCGCGCCGTTATTTTTGATAATATGATTGTCTCCATTGTTTATAAATTGGAAGTTTACGGGTTTATTTTTGTCTGCTTGCTTGATCACCATATCATTTACTGCTAATTCTACATTTTGTTGTGTAGCATTGCCCTCCATCTCTATGAAATCTCCATAAATGAGATTGATTCTATACTTGGTTTGATCTGTTTCAGAAATCTTTTGGAGTGTGAGTTTTGCTGGTCAAATAATCTTGGATTTAGTTCCACTATTTATTTCGAATACCATTTCAGATCCTTGTTTCAGAAGTATGCTATCTCCATTTCCTATATCTTGGGTTTGTATTATTTCTCATTGGTGTTCTATAGAAAAATTACCATCGAAATCGACTACTTTGGCAATATAATCTGCTTGAGCTACATTTTGGTTGGAA
The DNA here is from genome assembly GCA_903904545.1 of uncultured bacterium. The sequence continues at coordinate 5,100 of CAIVDB010000119.1, forward strand.
TCAATAGTAAATCGAGGGGAATCTGTTGATGTATTGAAAAAATATACTCCATAAGTTCCTACGATAAGGACGGCTGTCATGACAGTGTAGACAAAAGATTTTGCATACACAAAAGAGAACCTTTTGATAGGAGACCATTGGTTTTTCTTATACAAAAATTTCTGATAAAGTTCTAATTTGTCTATATCAGATAATTCTTGTTGTTTCTGTTCTTGAAAGAAGTCATTTAGTTTCATGGTATGCGGATTATTTAGAAATAAGTATCTTTACACTTGGGTATACGATCAAGTAGACAGATTGTGACAAAAAAGAGTACTTATTTGTTACTTAGAGTTGACATTAGTAGAAATTAGTATATTGGTTATTGGTGTATTGAATAGCTAAACAGTGGTTCAGGGCAGTTGAGCGTGAACGGAGTGAACTTTCAGCTACCGTTTGTCGCGAAGCGTGAAACCATCCCTTCAATCTAAGCTCTAAGTTCTCTAATCTCTTCTCTTCAAGTTGTTCTTGCTTTTTTTATTGTAAATCATACATTGACGGTGAGGTTTTTTACTTCGTTTCTTCTTCCCTATGATGGATGTTATCTTCAAAACATTATCTGATCAAAATCGTAGAAGAATTATCCAATTATTGAAAGAAAAGGAAATGACGGTCTCAGAATTATTAACTCATTTTAGTATTTCTCAGGCATCATTGTCTCATCATCTCAATATCCTCAAAAGGGCTAATCTAGTTTTGGATGAAAGAAGAGGGCAGTTTATTTTTTATACTCTTAATCAGCCAGTGTTTGAGGAGGCGGTTAATTTGATTTTGAATATGCTGGTATAGAATGAATTAAGAATTCAGAATGTAGAATTAAGAATTCAGAATGTAGAATTAAGAATTCAGAATGTTGGAGTCTTTTTGTATATATTTAATCGTAACTATGTGAAATATGCCATTGAAAATCTCTCTTTCATGACCTGCGTGATCTGGAAAGTCTTCTTTGATACAGGCGATAGTACAAAAATATGGTATACAGACCGCCGATATAGGTCAGGTTTTTAGGCAGAGGGCCGTAGAAAAGGGACTCACTATAGCAGAATATGATAAATTAGTAGAACAAAATCCACAAGAAGACATAGAAATAGATAATGATTTTCAGAAAATAGTTCAGGCCTGTCCAGATGATATTATTGTTTCTCGAAGAATGGGATTTCATTTTCTTCCTGAAATTATTTCTATCTGTCTAGATGTTGATCCTTTGGAGTGAGCTCAGAGGGTTTTTTTGGCTGACAGATGATTACAGGAAACAAAATATAGTAGTGTTGAAGTAGCTTTGGAAAAAAACATGGAAAGAATGCAAAGAGTAAGAGATAGACTTTGGAAACTTTATGGAGTTGATTTTACAGACACCTCTCATTATACCGCAGTTTTGGATACAAGTAATAAAACCTTTGAGGAAAATTTTGCCTCTTTAGATTCGCTTATTCAATCATTGAGAGGATAATTATGTTCTTCCCCTATATGTAATATATATTATTTATTCTTCTTGACTTTTGTTCTATATTTCTTTATATGTGTTTCC
>CAIVDB010000120.1 GCA_903904545.1 uncultured bacterium
GTTATGGATTAAGAATTATGTGGTCAGAGGTGATTTTATAGTTAAGAATTATGTATTCGGGATTAAGTTATGAATTGAAAAGAAGGGATTGTGTTCTGAAAAGAGAATTCTGATCAATTTCTGATTCCAGATTCCCAACCTGCCTGCCGGTAGGCAAGGTTCCCGATAAACTATTTCTCCTAAGCGAATTCATTGAAAATCTGGAAAACAATAAGTAAGAACATGAATATAACCACTGAAGCGATGACGATATTGGTGATGGCTGATTTTGCTTTTTTGATGGAATCTTCACTGCCTCCTGCCGTCATAAAGAGGAATCCTGCGTAGAAAATAGCTGCGACAAATGCTGCACCTGCAAAATATCCCAGAACGATTGCAATATTGATAATCAATTCTTTTGCTTGTACTGCGAATGTGGGTACTTGAGCTATATAAAAGACATAGTCAATGATTTTGATAAATACTAAAGCAATAATGATATTTAGAAGTCCCGTTCTTGCTGATTTTATTTTATCTTCTTTGTCCATAGCAGACATCATTTTGATCCCTGTCACCACCATCATGATGATAGCAAGAAAGAAAGCCAAGACCTTGAAGAAGGAAAGGATCTGTAAGAATAATCAGTTCTGTACACTATTTACTAGCTGCGTTGTGCCTTGCACATTCGGGAGATTGAGCACAGTCCCCAATATCCATATTACACCAAACACGAGAAATGCTCAATATGCCATATAGAAGAGACTACTTGCTGCCTTTTTGGGACCATCTGCGCTCTTCGCTTCCATGATAAATTTGACACCTGCAAGGACTAAGAAAAGGAAAATAATAGCAACACCCAGTGTTTGTACTACCCCTCGCAATTGACCTCCTGGTTGACCTCCACATGGTGAGCTAGGATTTGTTATTGTACTTGGATAAAAAAGATTTTTTATATTCTCCATAAGGGAAAGATTCTTGTCGATACATAGGGAAAATACCGTCTCGACTCTCCCCTGTGCATCTGGCGTAGTGGAGGTAAGATATTTTGCGAAATCATCGTCAAAATTTGGCACTGCAGCGAATGTCATGCCGCCTAGCATCACTATCATTATCCCGAGATATGCTTTTTTTATTCGTGACATAATATGCCATTATTATAAGATAAATATTGTTATTTTTACACTATATTTCCACCTCCGCCAAAGAGTGCAGAAAGTAATGCTGCCATGAGTCTTATGATGAAATAGAATCCTGTCAAAAGAAGTACTCCAATCACGATATACATAATATTTTTTTTGACTTTGGACATATCTCATGCCCCATGAATACTATTGGTTACCATCAAAAATCCATTGTAAATGAGCAAGATCCCTGCAAGAGAAAGTCAGATATATACTGCCCATTGCAGATAAGGCGCAATATTGTTTTTCAATCGATCTAAGGTATTTGCAATCTTGTATTGACTCTGATACGATCATTGCGTATCAGTAGCGCCATCTAATGCTGATTGTTGGATCTTATACTCTTGATTTGCCTTTTGGACTACTTTATTTACGATCATCATAGGATCATCGCCATATTCTCCTCGAGATTGCTGTTGTGCAAAACAAGGGACAAATAACATACTCAATATAAGAAGGTAACTTGCAAGTAAGAATTTCTTCATCAGGATATGAGATGGTATAAAAATTTGAATGTAGTGTTCAGGGTGCAGGGATATGAATTGAGTAAAGGATTAAGAATGAAGAGTTATGGATTATAATTTTATAACTCATTCTCTATAAACTATTAATTCACCCCATACCGCTTAACCATAAATTCTGAACCCTATTTCAATTATACTCCTTTTTCTTTCTTTTTCAAATATTGGAAGAGAAAATAGAGTTTAGTAAGAAGTCGTCATCCTACCCCTATTTCCAAAATTCGAAGCAGATAGGGTTGAAGATATCGATAATTGGTTGTTACCTGAGTCTCCTCATAAGAAGTAATCGTTTGGACTAAAGACTGAACAAACTGGTCTGCATCATGGATAGATTCTATCCTCTGATAGACTCATGATGTCTGAGTGGCTATCATTTCAAGTAGAGGTGTGTTGATAGCGCTCATGATAGGTTGCTGAAAACGATCATATCCCATGAGATATTTTGCAGTACCTATGCCTAATACATACACAGGGATACGTTGACTTTGTAAGATAGGAAGTACTTCTTTCGGATCATAGCCTTCATTTGCATCACCATCTGTGATTAGAAGAATTACTCATGATGGCGTATTCTCTTGATAAGGGATTCCTACATTCTGTCCCTGTGCCTGGATATTATGCAATGCCAGAAGCAAAGCATCTCCTATTGCAGTGCCTAGGAATCCTTCTATTGGAGGGAAGTCTCCGAGTGTGGTTTGACTGATTGCCTGCATAAATGCAGGAGTATCGTAGGTAAAAGGGAAAGTGATTACTGGCACTCATGAGAAAGAGATCAATGACAGGGCGTAGCCCTGCAATGTTTTGGACATATGAAGTAAGACATTTTTTGCTACAGAGAATCTACTTGGTGCAACATCATAGGCTGACATCGAAAGAGAAACATCTCGAACTATCTGTACAGGAAGAGGTTTTTTGATCTGCACCGTATGAGATGAGGGGAATCCCATTTGTAAAGGCAAGAGTATTATTGCCAGGAGGACCATTCGACGAAATAGCAATGGCAACAAAAAAAATTCAGAAGACCTTTTGACAGGGATAAGGAAAGCAGGACGTGAATTCTTCCACCATAAAAGGAGGATGCATACAACTATCATCCCGCTCCAGAGTATTCCTATATGGTTGTAAGTCATGTGTACTCCCCTGAAAATAAATATTTTTATAATAGTCCACTTCTTTCAATATCTGCGATCGTCTCCTTATTGATTTTACCACTTTTGTACTCTATAATTTGTTTGTCTTCTTTGGTTCTCGTTTCTTGGAGTAAAATTTCCAAGGGATTTTCTTTATAATAATTTTCTTGATATTTCTTCTTGGTATCGAAAAAGCTATTTCTTATCATCTTAGCAAGAAAAGGGATCAAAGACAATTCTGAAACCTTAAAAAATACGATAAAGATAAATATAATCAAAATAACTATAGCAAGAAATATTCCAATAACTTTGGATCATGATTTTGCAAAGGCATTGAATGCTGCTAGAGCAAGAGCAACTCCTATGGCCATAATAAACATCTGGATAATAGATATCGTCAATGGCCCTATGGAAAAGGTCATCCCTGCGAAGAGTCCCTTTTTGATATTTTTTGGATATACAACTTTCATCAGACTGTGAAAGGAATAAAACACTATGAAACTATATTTATCGCGAGAAATTGCAACAGGAAGTGAGGATGGAAGAAAAAATCTTGTATATTACAATTCCTTTTATGTTTTTTGACAAAATTATTTTTTGGGATATAATAGATATGTTTTAGATAGTAAGCTACATTTTATGGGACAGCCAAACTATATCCTCCATGCAGCGCCAGAGTGGAATAAAGAAGGGAAAAATATCCATAAAGCAATAAGAGACGGTGGACTCCAATATATAACCTGACGACCAACAGCATCATCAGATGTCTCGTATGCGACACTTCATGCGGTAGATTTATGAAAAAGAGAATGAGAGAAACCAGATACTCAATCACAGTTATGGCATATTTTTTGTATGGACTTACCAAGTACTCACCAGGTAAAGACAAGTATCCATTGAAATATCACGGTACTAGATAATGAAGAGAAGGCAAAATATGGAAGACCTATTTCCTCTGAGAAAGAATCCAATGAGCAGAAAGAAATCCATGGAAAACCTACGACACGGATGAGTGGAAGAGCCCAATGGGGAATCTATGATGCGAAAGAGCATCAGAAATGAGTGGAAAATACGTTTACCCAACCTACTACTCCGAAAAAGACACTCCCCAAAGAAAACATTGCATTGGAACTCATTCCAACGCCTGAATTGACTGCAATTGCAGAGACGTTAAGAGAGCAAATTACTGAATTCAAACCAATAGATGTACCAAATCTCAAGTCGAAACTTCTCCATGCACTAAAGGAAAGTATTTTCCGTGGAAAGGAATGAATCGATTTGGACAAGATAGCAGATGATCTGCCTCCTGAATTGACTGCAATAGCTCAGACCTTAAGAGAGCAAATTACTGAGTTTAAGCAGATAGATGTAGTAAGTCTTAAGTCTACCCTGCTCCATGCGCTAAAGGAAAGTATTTTCCGTGAAAAGGAATGAATCGATTTGGACAAGGTAGCGGATGATCTGCTCTTGTCGACCTTAGAAGCCCAATGAATCGATTTGGATAGGATAGCAGATGATCTGCTTTTGTCTACTTTAGAGGCCCGTTGTACTGCATTTATCAGAACTTTATTTTTGGCGAGTGCTGACAAAGATAATTATACTATGTTTGTGGGAAATAAAGGGAAGGAGAAATCACGAAATGTCAGAGATCGCTATGGCGAAGAGAATACTGAGAAACTTATTGCTGAATTCCCTCAGCTTCTTGCTATGGTGAATACCCCATGATTCACACTATTCAAAGATCCTAAATATGAAAATTTAGATAGATATCTCAGATTCAGCATCAATCAAATCAATAGAAAATTTCGGAAGAAATAGACTTAGGCGTGCTTCTCTTTTTGGAAAACATATATTGCGCCTAGACCCGCATCACAAAAAATCACTTGCTTTTTTAAGATTTTCCTGTATACTATCATCCTCTGGTCACGTACCAGTAATTTTATTTACTACCCTATTTACTACATGGCAACTTGAATTGTAAAGTTCTTCAACAGAAAGAACAACTTCGGATTTATCACTCCAGATGAAGGTGGAAAAGACGTATTTGTACACGGAACAAATGTTAATGGTTACATTAACGACGGTGACGCTGTAGAATATGAACTTGGAGAAGGAAGAAAAGGTCCTGAAGCGAAGAACGTAACAAAGGTTGGTGGATCAGCTGCAGCAGATGACGATATGGATATGGCTGCGTAGTTCACTACGTCAAAAAGATCTTTATTATTATATCATATATAATTTCATTATATCAATATAATACATAGTAGACCTTAAAAAAACCGCACGAGTGCGGTTTTTTTATTTCTTTCATTTCTTAATTATTTTTTTTGGAGGGTTTTTATCTAGAGTTGTATGAAGAAAACTTTTTCTGTGGAGTGGACAGGGACCGTAGGTAGCTAATCTTTCGTAATGCATCTTCGTTCCATATCCCTTATGTGTTGCAAATTCGTACTGAGGATAGATATGATGTTGTAGACGCATGTAGACATCCCTTGTTACCTTAGCGACAAGAGATGCTGCACTGATAGCAGGGATTTTATCATCTCATTTGATGATAGTCTCTACTTCACAATTCATTTTCTTCCTGAGGCCGAAGTCGTGGTTCCCATCTATCATAAGTTTCATCTTGCTTGTATCATCGGTGAGTTTGAGTTGTTTCTTGAGAGAAGTGATTCATTTAATAATTGCTGATTGCAAAGCCTTGGTAAGTCCATGCTTGTCTATGTAGACAGCCGTGGAGATGCCCACAGCAAACGTGAGGTGTGTGTCAGCTTTTATTTTTTCAAACAAAACGGTCCTGAGTTTTTCAGAACATTTTTTGGAATCTTTATACGAACTCAAATCTGTCTTTCCATGGACCACAATTAGACCGACATGCACAGGTCAGGCTAATGGTCAGCGTCACGCTTCGTCGATGTAAATGGTTATGGTTTTCAATTTTTTATTCATGGAGGAAAAGTGAAATAATAGGGAATTGGCGTATTCGGAATTGGTTTATTCGGAATTGGGAATCAGGAAGCAATCTAAGCTCTAAGCTCTAAGTTCTTTTACAATACATTTAGAGTGACAAAAATCAATCAAAAAAAATGCCACGATGGTGGCGCATAGAGCATAGCATATACTATTTTTTTAGTGACTATCTTTGTCTTTGCCTGCGTCATAGATACATGTTCATTGCACTTCTCCCTCTTGTGTATAATAAGTAAATCTTTCTCCATCAAATAGATAATATCCTCCATCTGGATATACAAAACGATCGTTTTTTTTAATCTCAAAAAATCTCTGGTTTCGAGAAAGATTTTTTGCTTTTTTCATATATCCCAATAATTTTTTTCCTTTATATCATAAATTTAGTTTAATTCCTTTCTCCCTGGCTAGTTCCTTTGCTTTTTTGATAGTCATAAAATCTATCTCACTATTTTCAAAACAACGTGATTTTATATCCTGAGCAAGGACTAAGGTGTCGATGATTTTTGATCTTTTTCCCCCTTTTGATAGGATCAATGAATCTATAATTTTTTTGTTTGTTCTTGTTGCAATCTCTTGCATTTTTGGAGTAGCACATAGTTTTCTACTCTTCTCGATAAGCTCTTGTGGCATAATATCAGCAAATGTTGCTTTGTGATGATTTTTATGTACATGATGTTGTTTTTTTCCTCCCATGACTGTGTGCTATATTATAAAACTCTTCTAATTTCATCTAAAGTAGTAAGTCCTTCTATCATTTTCATAATACCATCTTCCTTCATAGTGAAGTAGCCATTTTCTCTTGCCCTACCATAGATATCAAGTGAGGATCTTCATTCTACAATCATCTTCTTTACGTCTTCATTTACTTCAAAGACTTCCACCAAGACGATTCTGCCGATATATCCTGTCCCATTACATTTATCACATCAGACAATTTTGGGAATTTTCTTGGGTATTTCGAGCTTCAAGTTTGGATCAATATCGTTTATCTTTTTGACTACTTCCTGGATCTCTGCGGCCTGTGCATAATCAGGCTCCCTACTACTCACGCAGTGAGGACACACCTTTCTCACAAGTCTTTGCCCAACCACAAGATTGAGTGCTGGAGCCAGCATGTAGGGTTTGACTCCTATATTTACGAGTCTATCTATAGCTTCTATTGCACTATTGGTATGGAGCGTAGTAAAGACCAAATGTCCTGTCAATGAAGCAGTAATACTTGTATCTGCGGTCTCTAGTGTTCTTGTCTCTCCGACTAAAATAATATCGGGATCATGTCTCAAGATAGATTTTAATCCAATTTCATACGTATATCATTTAGCATAATTGATTTGTGATTGTTGGATGCCTGGCATTTCGTATTCTACCGGATCTTCCAAGGTAATAATCTTTTCTGTCCCATCATTGAGGGTATGAAGAATTGCATAGAGTGTTGTCGTCTTCCCAGATCCTGTGGGTCCAGAGATAACGATAATCCCTGTATTTTTCTCCAACTGTTTCTTGAGAATATCATAAGGTTTTCCTTTAAATCCTAGTTGTTCAAAGGTTTTGACTCCTGTTGTCCCATCTAGAAATCTAATGACGGTACTTTCTTCTTCCATACCAGGCATAAAATTGACTCTGGCATCTATTCTCTTTTTGCCTCATTCAGGCATCTCTACTTCGAAATCAAATCTTCCATCTTCTGGAATATAGTCGATATTCATTTTTGCTCCGGAAATGAATTTAATTTTTTGGAGATATTTACGAAAATCGTCATGAGAAAATTCCAGAACTTCTTGAAGTACGCCATCTATTCTTATCCTTACCATTGCTCCTTTTTCCTCAGATTGGAAATGAAGATCTGATGCGCCTGCTTGGAAAGCAAGACTAATTGTTTGCATAATATATTCGCCTGGATCCATAGTATCTCTTTTTTCATAGAGCTTTTGCATCACCGCGATGGCTCATTTTCCTATTGCTTGCTTCTCAGCTCTTTTTTCTTCGTTGAGTCTCTGCTCCTGTTGAAGTATTTGCTCATATCGCCCCAATGCATATTCAAATCCTTGGACAGATGTGTAATATATCTCTGTAGCATACCCCTTTTCTTTGAGCATCAAGACCACCTTATTTAGCTGTTCAGGGAAATTATTTGTGGTAAGTAATTTGAGGGTATGTTCTTGTTTTCCAAAGACTAAAGTCTGAATATTCTCACAACTTTCCTTATCCAAAATCTTGATAACAGAAAAATCTGGCTGCATAGCCTGCAGATCCGCTATTTCTAGGATTGTCTTGGTAAGTTCGGTCATAGCCTGGTCAAAAAGTTCACAAGGTAAAATGTTTCGAATGTTCTCGTCTATCTCAAAATACAGTTTAATTATAGCTGAAATGGTAAATTTTGCAAATTATGGTCCAATCTTTCCTTTCTAAACAATTGACAAATTTTGATTTATATTTCTGGTTGATTTTTCATTGATATTTAGTACAAGTAAGACGATGAAAAATACATTTAGTAGCCAATAAGATTCCGGTTGCAGGCTCGCACACTCGCCAATAACACTGGAATGATGAGAGTGTAAGTGGGGTGGTGCTAACAAAAAATAAAATATTCTTATATGCTAATGGACAGTTCGTGAACTGCCCCTACGAGATAATTCTATGGATATCAATTCGTAATTCGTAATCCGTAATTCTAAATTCTGCATTCTAAATTCCTTTCTAGTGAAAGAATTATATCTTTACATCCATGGACAGTTCGTGAACTGCCCCTACGAGATAATTCTATGGATATCAATTCGTAATCCGTAATTCTAAATTCTGCATTCTAAATTCTAAATTCCCTTCTATGTCATTCACTCCTGCAATCCAGCAATATCTTGATGTCAAAGAACAATATCCTGATTGTATTCTCTTTTTTCGTATTGGAGATTTCTATGAGACGTTTTTCGATGATGCAAAGATCTGTAGTAAAGTTCTAGATTTGATTCTCACCAGTAAAAATAAAAATGCTGAAGATCCTGTTCCTATGGCAGGAATTCCCTTTCATAGCGTCGATAAATATATCCCTAAATTAGTTGCCCATGGGTACAAAGTCGCTATTGCAGAGCAAACTTCTGAGCCTATTCCTTGAAGAATTGTCGAAAGAGAAGTGACGCAGATTATCACCCCATGAACCTTTATCCAAGAAGGGAAAAAATGATTTACGTATATCCTTGCAGTATATTTCAAACCGTATAGTGATGGGACTTCCTATCATATTGCTTGGTGAGATTTTTCGCTTGGAGAGTATTGGACCAAAAGTTTCCAAGATATCGCTCAAATGCAACAGTTTATCCTGACGCTCAGACCTAGTGAAGTGATCTTTGATGTTGATTTCTCTGAAAGGACATTGATAAGTTCCTATCTTACTCAAGAAATTTCTTCCCTCATATCACTCTATGAAGTTCCTTTCAATGCCACAGATTTTCTCCTCCATATGACCAAGGTACAAAGTCTTAGCAGCTTTGGGAAAGCGGTAGAAGAAGGAAGACTTAGTGCAATAGCACTTTTGCTTAATTATATTAGCAATACCCAGAAGACTGATCTTCGTAATATCGCTAAGATTGCTCTTCATTCCCAAAATGATCTTGTCCTCTTGGACGACGTGACCCTCAAAAATCTTGAAATTTTCTCCTCGAGTTATGAACATAGTGAGAAATATAGCCTAGTCGGCATCTTGGATAGAACAAAAACGAGTGGGTGATCAAGACTCCTCCGCTATCTCTTAGGACATCCTACGAATAATCTCCAGACCTTAGAAACCAGACTCAGTCACATTTCTTACTACCTCCAGGAAAATATGATCCGTCCGCAACTCGTAGGTGTAGATACTCATAAGATTTCTGCAGCTCTTGCTACCGTGACCGACATCCAAAAAGTGATGAGTACCCTCCTCTACAAAAAATTGAGTCCTAACGTATATATCAAACTCAGAGCTACGCTTCGTATCTTTTTTGATTCAGCATTTCTCTGTAAAGAATTGACTCGTCTTGGACTCAGTGATGAGCATTTTACGCAAGTACAACACCTCTACAACCACCTTCAACAGCTCCTCAAGGACGATAATGATTTCCAAGAAGATATGAATTTTATCCGTGATGGATATCATGCTGATATTGACGAATTAAGAAAAGTTGCTTACCATAGCGATGAACTCTTGATGCACTATCAACAAGAACTCAGTCTTCGTAGTGGAATAAATACTGTGAAATTGAAGTATGTCATGAACCAATGATATTTTGTAGAGATTACCAATAAAGATATTGAAAACTTTGAGAAACAATTGAGAATTGAGAATTGAAAATTAGAAATTGAAGATTGAAAATTCGAAGTCATCCGTAGGAATACCCTCAAATGAGGACAAAGATATACCACTCCCTACCTTGAGAGTATACAGACACAAGTCATTGAAGCAAAAGATGATCTGATCAAGAGAGAATTTCAACTCTTGGAAGAAAGTAAGGCGATGGTAGCTAAAGGTACTGTCGCGTTGACGAGATTTGCTGAAGTCATTTCCTGGCTCGATGTCTACACTTCTCATGCACTTTTTGCTCATGAAAAAAAATATATCCAACCCGAACTTATCAATAATACTTCATTGACCATCACAGGGGGAAGACATCCTGTCATCGAGGCCTTCCTGCCAAGAGATCAACAATTTATTCCGAATGATCTTTTTTTGAATGTAGAGTGAAGAGTGAAGCCTGCAGAAGTTGGTGCAGAGGTACGTGTACATAGTGAAGAGACTTCTGAACTCTGAACTCCTAATTCTCAACTCAACGATGCCCCCTGAACCATAAACTCTGAACCCGCTGGTTTTCTTCACATCATAACCTGACCAAATATGGGTGGGAAATCTACCTATCTCAGGCAGAATGCTCTCATTGTTTTGCTTGCGCATTGTGGGTTGTATGTGCCTGCTGAGAAAGCGACAATTGGACTTGTAGATGCCCTCTTTGCTCGCGTGGGAAGTGGCGATGTGATTGCCAAAAATCAATCCACCTTTATGACAGAGATGATCGAAGTCGCAAATATTTTGCATAATGCAACAAATAAAAGTTTCATTATTTTCGATGAACTGGGTCGCGGAACATCAACCTATGATGGACTTGCTATTACCAAAGCAATCCTTGAATATGTCGCGACCCATATCCAAGCAAGGACCCTCATTGCAACGCATTATCATGAATTAATTCAGCTCGAAGAGACACTTCCTGGGGTACAAAATTATTCAGTAAACGTTTATGAAACTGATAAAGAAGTCGTCTTTATGAAAAAAATTGTTCGCTGAGGAGCAAGCAAAAGTTATGGAATCGATGTGGCAAAAATTGCAGGGATCCCTTCGGTGATTTTGGATAAGGCAAAGTACAATCTCGCATCGCTCCAAAATAAAAATTGAGAATTTAAAATTGAAAGTTGAGAAAATAAAAGAAGTTCTTGAACACTGGATTTTGAAATTCAGGCTCCATCTGAAGATCCTCGCTATGAAAAGATCAAAAGATTTCTTGATGGCTTCGATCTCAATAATATTACTCCTCTCCAAGCTTTGCAATTACTCAGCAAGGTGAAAGATGATTTAAGTGAGTAAATTTATTTTGTAAGTATATTCTTTGCAATCACTACAACCCATCACACGAAAAACCAATCATATTCAGTGATTACACTTCCATCCTGAGGATACCCAGAATGCACTTTTTGATGCTATTGTACATGAGATGAAAATATTCGAATGAGTAGATGAGAATTGAGAAAAATGCGAATATATGTATTTCCTTTCTAATAAAGGAGAATTTCATAAGATGAAAGTTATTGATGTAAAATTACATAGTGAACGAGAAGACTTTTTTTGTAGTAAGAAATCTACTATTACTGATCTTATTGAGAAGTATAAGATGCTACTTAATGATTTTATAGATACCATCCCATTCTCTCCCACGAATAAATTTGCACTGATTCCACATTCTAAATATAATAGACATATAATGTCGTATTTTTATTTTAAATGTAGAAAATCTTGGTTCTGAAAAATATTCTCATCATTGGGTGGTTCTCTACAAAAGATACTTTCACAAGATGATGAAATATATAATCAGATCAATAAGTATTTGTCGTTTCATAGAAAGGTTGTAGCTAACCGCTACTTTAATTTTAATCCTTTCACATGACAAGATGAGGAGGGCTGATTAGGAAGGATAACGAATCAAGACATCCAACAAGGAAATGAAATCCTTAAAAAAGTAATTGCCTATCTAGAAGATAAGGTAGAAAAAGAAAATTCTGTATAAATTTTATCTCCTCTTTCTATGATGAATTTATCTCAAGCACAACAAAACGTAGATGATTTTTTTAATACCTATCGTGGATGATTGCCTACCCTTGGAAGAACATTCCAGAAGATTAGAGAAGAGGCTGGAGAGATAAAGGATGCCCTCAAGGACTATAAGAAATTAGCCACACCAGAGCATCTTCATGAAATTATAGGAGAAGTAGGAGACGAATTCTTCTACTTTATTTGTTTGGCCAGTGTTTTGAATATACCGCTCCAAAACACGCTTCCTATCGATTCTCCAAAAGCGCCTGTTGAAAAAATTTCTGATGAGACATACAATAGGCTATATATACTTCTCAAAAAAATCAGAAAAATAAGAAAACAGATCAAAGAATATATTTCCGAGGATGAAATGTCTCTTGAAGAAGAGCAACGATTGGAAAAAGACATTGAGGAGATATTTTTTCATCTTAGTACGGTAGCAGAAATGCTTGGAGTTTCTTTGCAATATTGTCTCAATCTTACTATCGAAAAAAAGATAGTTCAGGCAGAGAAGAGAGTTATAGAAATATAAATATGTATTAATTTTCAAAAAAGAGATACCCAGAAGATACCTCTTTATATTTTATCTTTTTTTCTGATTGTTTAGGTCTGATTGGTCTTCCTGGATCTTTACTAATTTCATTTTCCCACTTCTGAGATCGCCAAGGACATATTTTCCTTCACGAATTCTTTGTAGATCCATCACATTGTATCCTAATTTTTTGAACATTCTTCTGATATGTCTATTTTTTCCTTCTTGGAGAATTACATTGTAATAAAATCATTTTCCTCTCTTAGATTTATTGTGAATCACTTTGATGGCCTTAAGAATTTCTCCCTCTTCTTTGACTCACAAGATACATTCTTCTTTGGCTTTAGGACCTAATTGTCTATCAAGTTCTACGAGATATTCTTTCTGTATGCCTGCACTGGGATGACTGTATTCATGGACTAACTTGGGATCGTCGGTAAGCAAAAGTAATCCATGAGATTCTTTATCTAATCTTCCAATATAATACCGTTTGTGATATTCAAAGGGAAGTAATTTATAGATAGTCTGACAATGAGGATCTGCCTTAGAAACCACATATCCTTTGGGCTTATTGAGTAACATCAAAGAAGCTGGCTTGTCTAATGACTTGAGTTTTGCCTTACCTTCATCGGTTTTCCCTTGGATCTTGATCTCATCGCCTTCCTGGATCTCTGTAGTATAGGACTCTACCTTTTTTCTATTGACGAAAATCTTTCCTTCATCGATGAATTTTGTGAGTGTTCTACGAGAAACGCCATTGGTCTTTTGTAAATATTCTAATAAACGCATGGGGGAATTATAAATTATAAATGTTAAATTATATATTGGGAATTGGGAATCGGGAATTAGTTTATTAGTCTAAGATCTAAGATCTAAGTTCTAAAATCTAAGTTCTATTTTCTAAAATCTAAGTTCTAAGTTCTATTTTCTATTTTCAGGCGATTAAGAAAAAAGAGAAACCCTGAGATCTCTCTTTTAGCTTTTCGTCAGAAGATTTCAACCTATCTTAGGGTAGGGAATTATTCTGCTTTAGTTGTTGTAGTTGTAGTTGGAGCTGTTGCTGGCGCTACTTCTGTAGTAGTTTCAGTTGTTCCAGTTGATTCAGTAGTTGGAGCCATTTCAACTTCAGGAGTTGGAGCCACTACTTCTTCTACTACTGCACCATTTTGTTCTTCAACTTCAGGAGTTGTAGCACCACATCCAGCTAATAGAGCAACAGATGCTCCAAGAACTGCTAGAGTCAATAAGTTCTTTTTCATTGAACAATTATTTTAACATATAAAAAATGCATGTAGATGATGTATAATAAAATTTATCTGGATTTCAAGGGTTTATTTTCTCATAAAGCTTCTCTTTTTGTTTTTTTTATTTCTTATCATTATTCGGGATAGAGCTTTTGCTCTATAATTGTATTTTCATTTCTCATCTTTTATTAGAAAAAATCTTTGACATAGCGCAAGAGAATCGTATATATACTCTTATATCGGCAGATGGCTAAGATGTTTTTTGTATTCGTCCTTTTATCTTTTGGTTGTATAGAGTATATGGAAGAACAAAGGTATGCCAACATCGTACAACAATATCGTGGGATATTGGCATTTATATCCAGATATCTTGTAATTTTATCGGCGCTTGCCATAGGTTTTTTTATTTTTCAGAGAGTTTTTCTTAATCCTACATATATCTCTGAGCGTGAAGATCCTTTCTTCCTCAAAAAGGTCGAACTTATTGGTAAATTTGAAAATATGTTGAAACAAGCTCAACAAGGGACAGATATCCAAACGTACATCATCCAAGGACCACTGCAAACAAAGAACCAGACTATTATTTCTCAAGACAATCTCCTGAGCTACAAAGGCATTATTGTTCCTAGATTTTTTTCTCTCAATATCCAACAACAGAGCATACAACCCCTTTCTTACTTCAGTTCTCCTAAATATGATACGGGAGAATTAGATCGTATCATCTCTGCATTTATTCTCAACGAATATATCACACTGCCTCCTCTCATCAAGAACACCCAGTTACCTGTAGATACTTCACTTTCAAAAACATTTAATCTCTCTTGTGTTTTTACTAATAAATTTTCCCAATCTACTTGTGACTACTATATCAAAAATTTTCTTTCCTCGTTCTTCGTTTTCAACCTCAGCCTTGATTATATTGAGTTAGCAAATATTTTTTCTCATCTCCAAGAGAATAAACAGCATCTTGATACCTTTTGTACTAATCTACAAAAATATCTCCTCTATACCAATGATGCAAATGAAGAAATCAAGTTACTCTTTGATCAATGTGGACAAGAGACGAAGGATTTCTTCAAAAAAATGGAAAATTTTATCAATATACAAAATCAATTAGAACAATGATTTATCAATACTGATGTTTACAAAGATCCAACACTCAACGCCTACAAACTTTTCTCTTATCAACAAATTTTGTATCATGACATGCAAGAAAATAGAGTACTCTATAATCAATATATCATGTATCTCACGTTTATCAAAGAACTTTTGAAATCTCCAAATAAATTAGATCGTTTTTATTACGATGAGATGTATTGGTTTGCTACGCATTACCTCAAGCCAGCACTTCAAGGGACTCGTTATGAAAGTCGTATCTGAGGAATTAGAGACGATCAGATTAGCACGATTATCAGACTCATAGATACTATCAATGAAGGAGATGATTTATGAGAATTTACTGGCTTACTCTCTCAGGTTTCAAATAAGAGCATTCTCGTGCTAGCGCCTTCATATTCATGAGCACAGACAGATGTCCCGCTCCAAGAGAAAATTATTAAAAAATTGAAATATATCTCTTATCTCCAAGTAGAACCGCCCACTATTAGAAATAATCAAGCCACACTTTCTGGTGTATTTATTCTTGGTGAAATCAAAATAGCTACCGTCCTCCAAGTAACCTATCAAGATGATACATTTTATGTGCGTAGTATGAGCATCCCTGAATATCCTCGTCTTGTCTCTGCACTCAAAACATTATTTACTGACAAGAAAGTAAGTCTTGGAGACTTGTATAGTGCAATCACTAAAAATTTCTCTTTTTATCAGAACAATGATAGTATTCAGTCTTGAGAAACTAAGAATATTTGTGATGATCTCAATGGGAGACAAAAAGAGCTCTCTATGACGGTCACTGCTTGCAGTCCAGATCATATTACCATAAGAAGGACTCTCTCCACAGTATCGTGAACACAGGAGCTCCTCTATACCATCTTTCTTACTAATTATATGCCCAATGCCATTGTAGTATCAGACAAACAATTACAAGAGAATATCAACAAACTTGTTTCATTAGATTCTTCTCGTGCTCTGAGTGGACTTATTCAAGAAATTTTTGATGTTCCTTTCCGTATTGCTGTAATACAGACAGGGAATGAAGGAACTGCAAATATGATTTCTGTTTTGGAAACGTTCAAAAAATATCTTAGTATTGCCCCCAATGATATTGCAGAGAAAGACAGCAAATTACTTGTTGATTTTACGATCAAAGACATTTCTTTTCTTGGATATTATAAAGCAAATACGCATGTTCTAGAGCCTATATATTTCAAACAAGTAGCAACTTCGGGACAACCACTCATCATTCAATGATTGGGATTTACCCTCAATGACTCAAGTAGAAATATATTACAGTCTTTCATTACTGACCCACTTACCTACATCAAAAATATAGATACCACAGCCTGGAGGAATTATATCACCCCAGCAAGTTCGACCAAACAACCATAATTTTATTTTTTGTTTGCCCTTGTCTGTATGTACAAAAGATTTACCTTAGAAGAACTCAAGACAGTACAAAATACCTTTATCAATAATTTTTATGGTATTGCAAAAAAAGAATATTGTCAAATGCCGAGTGACCTCTTCAAAAAAATATTTAGAGAATGAAATGATATTTATTATTTCAATAGATGAGAACCTCTTTTTAGATTTTCTAAATTGGAAAATAATGATGTGGTTCTCATGGATGAAAAAGAAAAAGTTCAGGTTATCTTGGATGAACAAACAAAAAAAGAATTTCAATCCATGATCAAACAGTTTCTTATCAAGAAAGAAAAAATTCATGGACAAAAGTCTATAGAGCACATTCTTTTGGATGCGTTCCAAGAGTGATTTCATACTGATGTTTTAGGAAAGAAATATTTAGTATATGACATCGAAACTACAGGAGATCTCAATGATCTCAAGCATATGAAATTCATCCTTGCTTATAGTATGGAAGCGAATGAGTATCATAAAATGACCTATGAATATATCGATGAGGCGGGGCTCGCAGCATTTGTGCAAAAGATGTTGGACTGGGATGGATATATTGTGTGATTTAATAATATCTGGTTTGATAATCCTGTCTGTATTTACAATACCGGGAGATCTGATGAAGACCTTCAATGTCTCAATGAGAAAAGTATCGATCTCTATGTCCTTATCCACGCGCTTACATGAAAGAGAATGTGACTAAATAAGGTATCTGAAGCATTGGTTGCTGTCAGCAAAACACTGGAATCTGGTTTAGAAGGAGAAAGGCTCTATAAGGAGTTTTTGGCAACGGGGGATAGTGAGTTGATGGAAACTTTTAAACAATACTGCAAAAATGATGTTAGGATGACTGCGCTTGTATTCCTCTACCTCATGCATTATCAAAAGGTATTTATCGAAGGAGAAGAAATTACTTTTGATCTGGAAGATATCATCAATAAGTCTAATCATGAAGTCAAAGAGCTCTCTGGGAATACTATAGAACAGCGCATCTTTGTTTAGTAATTTTACTCTTTAATTATTTTCAATACTTATGAGTATCCAAGATGATCTGACCGTGTTCTATGATGATCAAGCAACAAAATATGCTCAGACGAGAGAGAAATATCGATCCGAAGCAGATTTTTTTCTAAATGAAATACAATCTTCTCCGAATAAGACTCTTCGCATCTTAGAGTTTGGCTGTGGAAGTGGAAGATTATTGAGTCAATTAACTCAAATCAAAAATAAAAAAATTGTGTATGTCGGAGTAGATCTTTCCAAAAAATTACTCGCTATCGCGAAGAAACAGGTCAAACCAGACAACAAACAGATGTCCTGTAGTTTTGTTTGTGAGGACATTCTGGACTATATTGGAGCCTGTAAACAAGAGTCTTTCGATTATGTGATATGAATAGCTAGCTTTCAGCATATGCCAAAGAAGAAAGACCGTTATTATCTCCTCAAAAATAGTTATAGAGTCCTAAACTATGAAGGGAAGCTGATGATGAGTAATCGATCATTTTCTCGTTGGTTTCTAAAAAAATATCAATCAGCACTCCTCCACTCTCTTTGGAAGAGCATACTTCACCGAGGTATTCATCAGTGGAATGATCTTCAACTTCCTTGGAAAACGCAGGGAAAAACGTTTTTTAGATTCTATCATATCTATACAAAGAAAGAACTTAATCGTCTGGTTCGTCTTTCTGGGTTTGTCTTGCTCCAATCGGAATACCTTGATCGTCATGGCATGATCACTCCGGATTGGAAGATTTCTAAAAGTACATTTATAATAGGTCAAAAGTCTATTTTCTCGCCTTGAGAATCAATATAATATATATATACTTGTAGTATCTTATCTTTTTATCCTATTATGTTCATTTCTATGAAAAAGTTATTACGAACACTCCCTTTACTAAGCTTCCTCCTTGTAGGATGTGGAACAACGTTACCAAGTAAGACAACTCCAACGACTCCCGTGATAGAAAAGGCAGTTTATACTTCTACTTCTGGAGTAAGTCTCACCTATACTACGGATTGGAAGTATATGGAGAATATCTACGGGTCACTCGTCACTTTCTTTGCACCTCAGACAGACAATGATCTTTTTAGAGAGAATTTAGGAATTTCTTTGGAAAAATTACCTACTTCACTTACTGTAGATCAGTATTATGCAACGACAAAGACACAACTAGGGAAACTCATCAAAGACTTTACTGAAGTAGGGAATGAAAACCTTATCGTCGATGGGCTTGTAGCTAAGAAAATTATCTACGAAGGGACACAACAAACGTATAAACTCAAGTGGCAACAAGTTTTTGTCATCAAAGAGAAGATTGTATATATTTTCACCTATACCGCTAATGGTGATACCTTTGATCTCTTTGCTCCTGCAGTAGATGAGATGATCAAGACGGTAAAATTACAATAAGAAATATTTTTTCATTGAAAAAGTGTCGGCAAATAACCGGCACTTTTTTTTGTAGTTTCTTTTGGAGCTATGCAATATTGTTTATAACCGCTTTAAATTGACTAAAGTATGCTGACGCGTACTCATTAGACTTAATCTGATAAAATTTATCATAGAGATTATCGTCATCTGGATAGATGACAATATGTACTCCAGAATATAATTTCTCCTCTATCTTGTAAGTGCCCCTTCCTATTAAATAATGGGGACTTCTACAAACTCCAGCACAATAAATTAAATTAGACCGTGTTATTATGTCTAAAAATTTTATTGCATTTGGATCTTGGACTTCGTCAACAACAATTCGTTGATCTTGAAGTAGGTCCTCGTCTTCAAAGATCTTACTGATACTTATTATCCCTTTACAGGGGAGTAAGATCCATTCAAAGAGCAATCGTTCTGTTGGCGGTAGTGCAAGGACTAGCCCATCGTCATCAGAAAACTGGATCGTTTGTAATAAATTTAGTTCTGTTTCAAAGTTTATGTAATCCCTTATACTTAAACAGGGATCACTTAGTTTTGAATGCAGAAATAGTTTTTCTTTTTGGTCTATTGATACATATTTAGAAACGTATCTTCTTATATCTCCATTGATCACAATGGGACGATAAGCAAACTCTTTTCCATAATTTGCAACAGAACATTCTTGTGCCTCTATGATTTCTGCCAGTGTGGCAGAATCATCACTTAGGACTTCTTCTAATTTTTTGTTTCCTGTCATATTATTTTTTTTATTTGTTTTTTATTTTATATCCTTTTTATCATAAATATCAATACTATTATATACTTTTCAAAGCTCGCATAAATATAGCTGAGGTTTGCCCTACATTGAGAGACTCTTTGATCCCCTGCATAGGAATATACACGACCTGATCGACTGCTTTGAGCGTTTTCTCCAAGACTCCATCCACCTCGTTTCCAAAAACGACTGCGATGTCGGGATATTTTTGTCATGAAAAATCTTGTAAATCAATTGCATCAGAAGTAATCTCTGCAGCGATAGTTATACATCATATATTTTTTGCTTCTTGTAATGCTGCTGCTGTGTTATCAAATTGTTTGATATGGACGGTCTCCTCTGCCCCCAATGAGGTCTTCACGACTTTGGTATTTTCTCGTGGCGTTGGGGTATATCCCGACAATCGGACATCTCGTCCCAAAGCATCTGCCGTACGAATCATATTTCCTACGTTGTAGGCACTACGAATATTTTCTAAGATTAGTGTTTTCATGTTCTTTTTCCAAATAAAAAACAGGTCCTATATAGGGATTCTGCTTGTTTTTTCAAGGAGTGAAAACGGTTTATTGGTGTATTAGGAATTGGTTTATTGGGGAATAAAGGAAAGTAAGATTGATTTCTCGGCTTAGTTCTGTACATTCTTATAGAACTTAGATATTAGACAAAAAGGCTCCTTCATTCAAAATTCAAAATTCAAAATTTAAAATTTAAAATTCGATATGATTCTTTGATTAGCTCCTATGGATGGATTTACTGATTTGGCTATGCGTTTTATTACCTCAGATATTTTTTCACGTTATGGAGAATATGAGAAACATACCCTCTGATTGCGAACTGAGTTTATGACTGCCGATGGATACAATGCCAAACCTCGAGGCGTCATGCAACACCTCCTTACCTTGCCTTGTGATACTCCTACCATTGCTCAAATCTTCTGAGGGAATCTCGAGACACTGCTTTTCACTGCTGGAGAAATTCAAGAAAAATATGCAAAGATATTTTCTGGGATCGAGCTCAATATGGGCTGTCCCGCCAATAATATTATGAGATCTGGCTGAGGAAGTGAATTATTGAAGTGCAAAGAAAATGCCCTCGATATCATCCAAGCGCTCAGCCAGCAAGCGAAGCTTCCTTTTAGTATCAAGACGAGAACTGGTATCAATGAAGAAGATACGGAAGCGCAGATGGAGATGCTGGTGAAGGCAAGTGAGTATTGCTCGCTCATTTCTATCCATGGCAGGACAACGAAACAGGGCTATGGAGGAGATCCTGATTGGGAATTTGTCTATGAACTCAAAAGAAAGGCGAATAAAAAATGTAAAATTATGGGGAATGGAGCGATCCATTCCTATCAAGATATTGAAATGATGAAGGGAGATTTGGATGGGATCATGATTGGGCAATCTGCGATAGGTAATCCATGGATCTTTACTCCGCATATACCAGATAACGAAGAAAAAAAACAGACCGTCCTGACACATTTGGATCTCACGATTGCAGCGTTTATGTGGTATCACGCACAGATGACGGAAGGGAAAGAAGTTTTAATAATGCCAAAGAGAAAAGACCTTGATGTAATTCGTAATCAATATATTAAAACGCCGGAAATGATTCCTTCTAGGCCGCTTACAGAATTTAGAAAGCACTTATTTTCTTATGTAAAATGAATGACGGGATCCAAAGAACGAAAGGTGATGGTGAGCCAACTCACGGACTATCCTACTCTCGTCCAAGCCATTCAGGATTTTTTTGGATAAAAGAAAGAATCTCCTCGCTGTAATATACAGTTTTAAAGGAGATTCATTATAATTTTCTCATCTTTACTTATTTTTTAAGATGGATTCTTTTTTTGAATTCTTGATCTTCTTTATATAATTTTCTTTGTGGAGACCTCCATAGAAAGATAATATAATTTCCGAAAGAGAAAGTTAGAAACATCAATAATGAGACAGTAAATTCACTGTTGTTTATCCAATAACGCACCCCTGCAATTATGAAGGAGATACTTATAAGAGCCATTAATGACAATTTTTGATACTTGGGCGTCTTTGCACAGCACAATACTGCAAAAAGATATCCATTGAAAAGCAACGTACAGATGTACAGCAGACATTCCATATTTTCAGAAACGCCTGGGATAAATAATAAATTTTCCATAGAGCGATTATTTTGTTTTTAAGTTTTTTTATGCTTCATCATATCCTTTTTCTCTATAAAGTCAATCCTTTGCAATAAAAATTATTGGATAAAAAAAATCTACTTATGAAGTAGATTCCTTTATAATGATATAATCGACCATCCCTATGAGGTTGATTATCTTCCACTTGCATTCAAGGGGAAGGAGAAGTCTTGAATTTTTATCCAAAGAATACTCTTTGGTTTTGTCCGACCAGTCGAATCTCTCTTTACCCTCCGTCTTTTTATTCATAATTTCTATCCATTTCTGGTAGGGATAGAGTTCCCATATCGGATATGGAGCTTTATCCATTACTTCATTTTTGAAGAAGAAAAAGCGAGTATTACTATCTAGCCATGAAGAAGGAAATAGTATTCTTCTACCAGAATCAGGTCTCCGTTTATAATTTGTTATGTATTCCATTTTGCTTTTTTATTTTGGTTTTTGTTTTTCTTTTATACATATTTTATACTTAAAGTCAACCTATATAAAAAGGCCCCGTTTAAAAACATTTTGCTTCTCTCTCTTTTTTCCTTACACTCCTTTCCATGAATTACGAATTATTCCATCACGACAAAAAGAAAATTTTCCTTGTGGATATGACCAAAGAACTCAATCCATTTTTTTCTGTATTGACGATGAAAGGCATAGAAAAATATCTCAAACAAGGCAAACGCATAGGGATTCTCGTCAATAAAAAATGATATACCCCTGGCATTATCTGTCAATCCTGTGGACACATCCCTCAATGTGAAAAATGTTCCGTAAGTATTAGTTATCATAAGATTAGTTGATGATCCACGATTGGACTCTGCCATATTTGTAAAGCTCAATATAATGTCCCTGTTCGTTGCCCCTCGTGTGCTTCTAGCAAAATCAAAGAATTTGGTATGGGTACCCAAAAAGTCGCAGAATATTTGGAGAATGAATTTCATATTCATCCCATGATCATCGAGTCAGAGACCGTCAATTCTCCGAATAAAATCGCTAAAATACTTGAAGGATTAGCAGAGCAAAAATCATGACCACAAGTCATCATTGGGACATCACTTTTGTGTTCTCCCATCCCTTGATATCCTTTTGATCTTGTCATATTCCTCAATGCCGACCTTGGTTTACAAATCCCCGATTATAGCTCTGCAGAGAAAAATTTTTCCTTTCTGTATGAAGCATTTGCCAAACATCAGACCAATCAATTTATCGTCCAGAGTTTCAACCCTGACCACTATAGTATTCGTAATGCGTGCAAGATGGATCCTCAAGGATTTTATGCAGAAGATAATGTCTTTAGAAAGAGCAATCTTTATCCTCCTTTCGGAGAGATATGCATCATTTTGTACAAGCATGAAATAGAAGAATCTTTATTCAAAAAAGTAGATACCCTCTACAAAGAACTTTTGTATCTCAAAGAAAAATATGGCATTACGGGACTAGAAATCTATTCCACTCCTCCACTGATTTATAAAATGTTTGGGAAATATAGATATAATATTATCATCAAAGGCACGCAAGTAAAAGAATTTATGGATATCGTCTATTCCAAATTGAAATTAGCGTCCAAATGATTTAAAATCGACCGAATGGCAGAAAGTATAGTATAGTTTTTCTTATTTTATTTTTTCTTTCTCCACGGACTTCCGTCCGTGTTTATAGATAGGTCCCCCGGACCGCCGGGGTCTAGTGACTTCCGTCACTAGTTACTGAGAGGGCCTTCACTTCGCGGAGTTTTAATCGAAAAAATCCCGGAGGGATGAACTATTCTTCACTTTGGACGGAAGTCCAAAGGAATCAGATAAAAAATCCCATGAGTCCCAACCCTGCCTGCCGGTAGGCAGGGGGACGACCTCTATTTTAAGTTTAAACAATGTTTCTATTTTTTGTCAAGCCGAAGTAGCGTATTGGAGAGATTGTTTTTGATTATTCCAAGCATCTGAATATACTTGAAAGAGCTTAAAGCACGAAGCATAGAGCTTAAAGCACGAAGAAAGAAAAACAAATTTTAATTTACCAAAACGATTTATGGAGCAGACTCTCAACAATATCGTCTATGATACCACGTATCGCGTAGCGCAAGAGCCAAAGGTTGTGCCACTTTCTGTTGCTGTCACAAGCCCGACCACGACTAATCCATCTCCCACAGATACGAAGAAAAAACCTTCCAAAGGACTTCTGTCTTTTTTTGACGGTTTCTTTGCTAGTATTTTCCCTAGTCTAACACCTAAGTCTACCACTCCTGGGTCTAACAAGACACCTCTTGTCGTAGAAAATGAACAAATCAAAGACAAAGATCTCAGAGAACAGGTCAAATACTTATTAGAGTTGCCGGATGACCAATATGACGATAAGAAACTTACCAGTAAACTTCGTAATTATATCAGCGAAACAGAAAAACAATATACCACCTTGGTATCCGACTATAAATCACACATATCGCCTTCATATCGAGAGTTTACCCCTACACATTATAATATTTCATGACTCTTTGGAAAATCATATTATACCCAAAGTTATCCTTCTTATATCGATGCATTATGGACCAGAGACATCCTTGGATTCCATGCAAAATGGGATATGAGTTGGTTTATCTATCCAGAAGATGATAGTGCTATCCAATCGATGCTCAAAAATAGAGTAACCCAATTGAGAGCAGAGATCAAAGATGCTCAAGCGAAAGGGATCACCCTAGATGTAGAGATCGAGCAACAATACAAAGATGTAGAGATGATTAGAGAAAAGCTCACCACTCGTGAAGAAAGATATTTTGAGAGTTCAATGTACATCAATTTGTATCAAGAAAATGAAGAGAAACTCAAGGAAGAAGGCAAAAAAATCGAACAAAAAATTTCAGGATATGGGATTAGACTCAAAAATGCTACTCAAAGAATGGATGAAGGGTTTACTTCTGGATTACCTTTGTGTATCGATGATTTGGGAATCACAAGAAGTGCTGTCACCTCCTCGCTTGCAGGAAGTTTTCCCTTCATGTCCAATGATCTCGTAAGCACCACAGGAATTTTATATGGATTGAATCTCCATACCTGAGGACTTGTGATCTTCGATAGATTTGACCAAAAATTACCCAATATGAATAGTGTGATCTTAGCCACCTCAGGTGCTGGAAAGTCGTTTACCGTCAAACTTGAAGTCCTCAGATATCTCATCAATGGTATCGATGTCATCATTATCGATCCAGAAAATGAATATAAAGCACTCTGTGAAAAGGTAGGTGGAACCTATGTCCATGTCTCTACCAATTCTCAGCAATTTCTTAATCCTTTTGATATTCCACCAAAGATCGAAGATGTCGAATATGGGAAGGGAGATCTTTTGAGAAGTCATATTATGGCACTTATTGGGATGATTAAATTGCTCATTGGAAATCTTGGCCCTGAAGAAGAAGCGCTTTTGGATAAGGCATTACAAAGCACCTATACTTTGAAATGATTTTCTTTCGAAGCTGAAGAGTATGAAGGCAAGATTCCGCCATTGATGGGTGATTTGATGAATGTCCTCGAAGGAATGGAGTGAGGAAACTCTTTGGCACTCAAATTGAGCAAATATGTGAATGGAACTTTCGGAAAAGTATTTAATAACTACACCAATGTAGATATCAATAACAAACTTACGGTCTTCAGTATTAGAGATCTTGAAGAAGCCCTTAAGACACCTGCGATGTATAATGTCCTCAACTTTATCTGGACCAAAGTCAGAGCACAAAAAAAGCAAAGATTGCTTGCTTGTGATGAGGCATGGATTCTTTTACAAAATGAAATCTCTGCAGAGTTCCTTTTTGGACTCACCAAAAGAGCAAGAAAATATGGATTGGGAATCACTACAATCTCTCAAGACATCGAAGATTTTGTCAGAAGTGCATATGGGAAACCTATTATTTCTAATTCAGCATTACAGATACTCTTGAAACAGTCTACAACGTCTATCAAGGCTTTGAATGATCTCTTGGGACTTTCAGAAGCAGAACAAAGAAGGTTGGTCGCATGTGGTATCGGAGAAGGACTTATCTTCGCATGAAATCAGCATGTTAGCGTCAAAATTTTGGCGTCACCACAAGAAAGAGAATTTATCACAACGGATGTGAAATAGAAATCGGTTTATCGGGAATTGGTTTATCCGGAATTGGGAAGGGACCCCCAGATAAACAGATTCCAAATTCCAGATTCCCATCGAGATATATTTAAATTATATATACCATATATGCAAGAAATGGAGAATAAAGATAACAATACGACAATGATGGCACTTGCAGCGCTTATGTTTTTTTCTCCTTTTATTGCACATACCATTCGTACTCAAACAACTCCTCTTGCCGATAAAGATAAATCATTCATCGGTGGATATTGTACTTTGTGATATATTACTTTATTTCTTCTGATTCTTAGCACCGTACTTGGAGTAACTAGTTATTTATATACTTATGCAGCATTAGGTGTTGCTTATACTGTAGCTATGTGAATTTTATTACTCCTCCTCTTGATAGGAAGTATCTGCATAATTGCTGGGGTACCTCTCCATCTCGATACCGGAGCCCCCGTATTCTTCGCGCCAATCCAAGAAAAAAAGTCAGCAATACTCTATTTTCTCCCCTTCTATAATATCTGGATGCGATATCATCTCCATAGTTTTCAAAATCCTAATCGACGACTCAAGGAATCACTTTTGCGATGGACATTTTTTCTCGTCTTATGTGTCAGCAATCATCCTGTACTCCTCAGTATTCTTCTTATTATCATCACCTTAAGAGCTGCAACGTTATTTGTTGGTATTGATATCTTACCCTTTCAGGTCAAAGAGCAAATCAATCATCTCTTTACAAAAAACCCTGAGGAACTTCGATGATATATCAGTGGAACAATCGTCTATGGAGCACGCTCTTTCGCGAGAATATTTCATACTCCCATACTCCAACCGTCACTTCAAGCTAGTATAGATCAAGAAAAAGAACTCTATAGTCGTCTCTATCCGATCAAATGATATCCCCTCTTGTGGATCGAGTATCTTATAGGTGGAGCACTTTTGACTGCTACCGTTCTTTGGCTTGCTCCAGGAAGAGAGATGCTGAGTTATTATCTCCCCTTGATTATCTTAGGAGGAAGGTATCTGATTATGATTGTGGTTTGGCAGCATCTTCCGAGGTTGCCTCTTGCGAGAGAAATCTTATTGTTGCTTCGTCTTCCTTTCTTTTTATTTTCTAGAAGAACTCATGAGTAGGTTGTTATGAAAGAGATCATTGGTTAGTAAACTTCTCATTGTGATACTGGGGATACTTTTTTGATCCTTATGAATACATACCTATGCTGCAAATTGTACCCAATGGGCAGGAGGAATTATTGCTGATGGGCAGAGTGTCTATGGATATTCTACCGTTCTTTGGGCAACTACATGACAAAATTATACTGATTGTACTCCCTTTAGTGGAAAACTCACCTGTATCAATGGTATAATCAATGGAAATCCTTCTGTCTTCAAATATACACTCAATCAATGTCAATCGGGTACCCCAAAATCTTGTACGCTTGCAGGATTCCCCAATTTCTCGCATGGAATTAGCAAGATTGCTTATTTAGCTACAGGAGCAAAGTATCCTAAAGCATGTACTGACATCCAGACCACGCTCAAATGTGTCAATGGGAATATCAATGGGAACTATCAAACCTATGTTTTCCCCAATTGCACTTCGCTCAATCAACTTGTCCCTGGGATAGATATTAGTCTAGAATGAACCCTCAATCAAGAGGCACAGGGGGCGCTGATGAGTCAATGAAGTAGTCCGCTTCTTGCCCTTTCACTCAAGAATAAATGAAATCAGATAGTAAGTACAAGTGCTCCTGCTTGATTTGTTATATGTCAATGGAAAGAAAAATCATTGCCTTTGTATACTTCCCCTGCCTTACAATGATTAGTGATCAATCCTGGCACCAAAATAGCACTCAATATAAAACTCTCGTCTCTCTTTACTCAAAGTCTAGGCAGTAAAACCGTTGTTTGTACTATCAATACCAGTAATGCTGGGATTAGCGATCAATCAGCAGTGAATAATATCTGGTCAGGAACATTTGAAATAGTTACTAGTAGTAGGTTTGATATTGCTATGGAACAAAGTTTAGGTGCCCTCAAGAAAAACTTAGAAGCTCCTGAGGCACTCGCTTGAGCAGAATGAGTCAAAAGTTTTCTTTTCAATAGACTTATTGGAATCGTTTTACCCCTTGTAGTGGCTATCGGTATCCTTCTTGCACTCCTAGGATTTTACAAGATTATGTTTTCTAGTGACGACAAGGCAATAGGAGAAGGAACAAACTTTATCATCTATGGGGTCATAGGGATTATTTTGATTGTAAGTGCAAAATATATAGGAACCAGTCTTGTGAGTATTCTTACTCCAGGGAATGGCGATATTCAATGATGGAAAATTGCGCAAGATCTTTACGACAAGATAGCGTTCCCTTTCATCAAATTTGCAATGTATCTTGTCTTGGGTGCGATGTTTATTATCTTACTTTCTCGTGTAATTAGCTTCCTCTTTGGTAGTGATGCTGATGCGAAGAAAAAAGCAGGGACCTTGATTGGATGGAATATCATTAGTATGTTCGTCATCATAGGAGCCAAACAAATCATTGAAGCCGTCTATGGGAAACAAGCAGATGTTGCTAAATCTATTTCTAATCTTGGAGAAATAGGATCATGAGTCTTAGCAGACAAAAACATTCCCCTTCTCTATCATATCGTCAATCGAGTCCTAGGACTCACTTCTCTTATCCTTCTTATTTTGATTATCGTGCAAACACTACAACTCCTTTTGAAACCAAGCGATGAGAAACAAATGACCTCGGTCAAAAACACGCTCCTGTATATGATTATCTGACTTCTCGTCATCTGAGCAGGATACTTGATTGTTAATTTTCTTGTAATAAATTAGATGGAAGAGCTTAGAACCGAGCGAAGCGATCCCCATCTTTAGCGAGGTTAGAGCTTAGATGTTAGGTTGGAGAATCGTCAAAAATTGACCAAAGTGGAACAAAGTTGAACAAAATCGTACAGGGATTATTTTCCTCCGAATTCCAAATAAACAAATTTCCAATACACCAATATACCAACAACCAACAAACCGATTCCTGTCCATTTTTTCCGTTTGCATTTTCTTGGCAAATCTATATCTTTGTGAGACACATTGTTTATCTTTTTTCTTTGTACACATGCGTATTGTTCTTATTGTATTGATGATAGTAGCGGGAATTATTTTCGTAGGATCTGTTCTCTTGATGTCTCCCAAAGGAGGAATTGGTCTTGGGATAGGAGGTCTTTCTGGAGGAAATGAGTATGGAAGCAAAAAGTCATTAGAAACTAAACTCAAAAAAGTTGCAGTCATTTCTGTTGCTATTTTTGTTCTTATCGCACTTATTTTACCTTATACCCTACGCGGGTAAGCCATGTTATTACCTACACAAAAAACTGTCAAAAGGGCGCTTAGATATATATTTTTTGTCGCCCTCTTATCTTGGATTTTGATCGGTATCTATGTGGGATACCAATATGTTTGGTTTTCTTCTCAATCACTTGGTAGTAAGTGAGGAACCTTCGTAGAAGGGATTTTCAATAAGACCTCATACCTTCCTTATCTGGGAAATGAATATCAGAGTCTTTTTTATCAAGGACTTCTTTTTGATAGTTGTTTACGTTTTGTTGGAGATACTCAAAATGAGGACTTGTGTACTGTGACGACGACAGATCACCAGACCTACACCATTTCTCTCAAAAAATGAGCGATTTGGTCAGATGGGACTCCCGTTTCTATCGATGATATCTTCTTTACCTATGATGAGATTATTCGTAATAATAAATGGAATCTCAATGCCTTGGATAGTTATAAAGATCTTATTATTTCCAAAAATCCTGATGCAACGGTTAAGGTTAGCTTTGATGCACCTGCTAAAGAGCATATTCTTTTCTTCGGAAATTATATTCTTCCCCAGCATATTCTCAAAGATTATGATCTTGCCTCCTATAAATCTGTATTTTGAACCAGACCTGTATATACAAACTGTGCAAACGTTGTAGGCGACTCCAAAGATCCTTACAGTCTGATTTTTAACCTAGCTAACTGTCCTGATACAAATCTCAATTTCTATCAGATCAAAAATACACTCTCGTTCGACAACCTAAGACTTTCTGTCGTGTGAGGAGGAGAATCATTGGTAGATGCTTATGTAGGGGTACAAAACCTTCCTGGATATCAAATACAACAACTGATGACGAACAAATTAGTCACTGTCTTTTTCAATACTCGCTCTGATAAACTCCGTGTAAGAACGAGAAGATGACTTGGAGGCTTGATCAAGCATAATTTCTACAGTACAGGATATGAATTATTTATGAAAAAAAATACTGACTGACTTTTCGATGTATTCCAATCTACAGGAGCAAATATTCAAGACCTTATCAACCGCGATTACTCTGAAGGAGACCTTACTACTTCAGATCTCCTTGATATCAATATTCCAGTTCTTCCTTCTACACTCTCTCTTCAGTGACCTAATCAGAAATTGAGTTTCTTTGTGGATTCAGGAGCTACGATTCCTCTCACTTTCTCCTTTGCTCATGCTTATGATAAAACTTCTTTAGAATATAAAGGAAAATCTTTTCCGCTCAACTACTCAGCAAAAACAAAGACTGCAAATTATATCATTGGGTCTTCTACCAATAATCGAAGTACATGAGTCAATAAATATCTCATCTATGGATATATAAAGAAACAAAAGCAGCTTGTTGCCTCATTGGATATTTATAATATGATCAAACCACAAGAATCACAGATACTTCAAGACATCGCGACTCCCCTTTCTTGATCTCAAACTACAGGTGGGCAACAAAAGATCCAACTGAGAGTATTGTATTATGATTCTCCTTTGTACAACTTTGTTGTTGAGAGAATGAAAAATATCTTCAAACAAGCAGAGGTGATTGACAATTTCACTTTCGAAAAAATCACAACTCCTGAAGAATTACAGGGAAGACTCTTGGCTGGTGATTATGATGTCCTTGTCAGTGTAGTAGACATGGGAGAGAAAAAAGATTTCACCAAACTTTTTGGTACAGACAAATCACAGCTCAATCCTTCTCAATATCAAAATCAAAGAATGAGTGATCTTCTCAAAGACTATCTTCTTGAACAAGGCAAGAGACAACTCACTGAAATCAATAGCATCTATTCTAAGGATATGCCTTTTGTTATCTTAGGAAACGTCTATAGTAAACTCAATATCAAACCTATGATTATTGAAAAACTTTTTGGCACAGGCACGGTGAATTTACAGGAAGCGACTCGAAGAAATACTATCTATTCTAAACTAAAATTGGTAACAGCATTACATATCGATGGAAAAAAAGTCCGAAGTACTAGCAATTTTATTAAGTTTCTGAAGAATAGCTTGAAGTAGATGGGAGAGCTTAGAGCTTAGAACTTAGAGCTTAGACTAATTCCAAACAAACAAATTCCCGATTCCCAACCCGCCTGCCGGTAGGCAGGGAAAGCTTCGCGAGGAAAATTGTACAAAATCGTACAAAGTTGTACAAAATAGTTTATCTCTAAATTCCTAATTACCAATATACCAATAACCAATACACTAGTTCTCTATTCCCAATTCTTAATTCTTAATTCTCAATTCCCTATGCCCCTCTTTGATATTATCCAATTAGCCATCATCCTGGCTGTCTCTATAGGAATGCACGAATATGCTCATGCCTATGTTTCCTATCGCCTAGGAGATCCAACACCAAAAATCCAAGGAAGACTTACCCCCAATCCCTTAAAACATATTGATCCTATTTGATTTTTGATGATTTTTCTGATTCACTTCTGACGAGGAAAGCCCGTACAGGTCAATCCTATGTATTATAGAAATCCTCTCCAATGAGAGCTTATAGTTTCCCTTGCTGGCCCTGCAACCAATTTTATTCTTGCTCTTGTAGGTATTATTGTCATCCTTAGTTATTCAAAAATAATGGGAATCCCTTTTACCGATATCTTTCTCAACAATCTTGATCTGATGAATATGTTTTGGATCCAATTTAGTTTCATCAATATTGCATTAGCTATTTTCAATCTTATCCCTATTTATCCCTTGGATGGATACAGATTTATCAAAATTACCTGGAAATCTTTGTCTGACCGTATGGAGGCATATCCTTTGTATTCTATGGTTGGACTTATCGTGATATTATATCTAGGAAGCTGAGTCATAGGTTCGGTTGCAAATTTTCTTTTTAACGTTTTCTTTACTCTTCTTGGACAGCTCTTCTATTAGCTAATAACTAAAAACTAATAGTGAAAAACAGAGAAGCTTCTATTTTTTACACTGTTAGATATTCACTGTTAGATATTCACTTTTAGTTATTCACTCCCCTTCCCATGTTAGATAAATTACTTCCAATAGAAAAAAGATACGAAGACCTGAGAGAGCAATCTATGGATCCCACAATTATTTCTGATCAACAACAATCTGTAGCGATCAGCAGAGAACTTTCTTCACTCCAAGATATCTATGATCTTATCCAAGAATATAAAGTTGCTACGCAGCAAGTCGATGATGCTAAGGGAATGATTACCAGCGAAACTGA
Organism: uncultured bacterium; assembly: GCA_903904545.1. Next base: position 32,414 of record CAIVDB010000120.1, read on the forward strand.
TGCCGACATGCTCGATATGGCCAAAGAAGAACTCAAATCTGGAGAAGAAACTTTGGAGGTCCTTGACCAAAAGATCAAGATTGCGCTTCTGCCAAGAGATCCTAATGATGAGAAGAACATCTTCTTAGAGATCAGACCAGCCGCAGGTGGCGATGAAGCATGACTGTTTGGCGCAGAACTCCTCAGAATGTACCTAGGATATGCGGCCAAGAAAGGATGGAAAAATGAAATAGTAGAAGAACAACTCTCTGATATCGGGGGAGTAAAATTTGCTATGGTCAAAATTTCTGGACAAAAAGTCTATTCTTTCATGAAATTTGAAAGTGGAGTCCATAGAGTCCAGAGAATCCCTGCTACGGAATCACAAGGAAGAGTCCATACTTCTACCGTGACTGTAGCAATTATGCCTGAAGTGGAAGATATTGATTTCAAAATAGATCCCAAAGGCGTGGAGATGGATACCTACGCTGCCTCTAGTAGTGGAGGCCAGAACGCGAACAAAAACCAGACCTGAGTCAGACTCCGTCATCTTCCTACAGGAATGATTGTAACGATAGGAGATTCTAAGTCACAAATCCAAAACAAAGAAAAAGCCTGGACCGTGCTCAAAGCCAGACTCTATCAGATAGAACTTGATAAAAAACAAGCAGCAGAAAAGAGTATTAGAGGTGACCAGATCGGAAGCGGAGATAGATCAGAAAAGATTAGGACTTATAATTTTCCTCAGGACAGAATTACTGATCACCGTATTCACCAGTCGTGGTCTAATCTTCCTGTCTTTATGATGGGTGATATCGATGATATGATCCAAGCATTAGTGGTAGAAAATCAGACGAGATTATTGGAAGAAAGTATGAAGTAGATTTTGGAATTCGGAATTGGTTTATTCGGGATTCTCAATCCTCAACTATTCACTATTCACTTTATTTTTAGTACTATTGTATGAAAAGTGCAGTCAAAATCATACTTACCAACACAGAAAACAAAGTTCTTCTCCAATTGAGAGATAAGGATCACTCCCATACGGGTTGTTGGAGTTTGTTTGGATGACATATTGATGGAGATGAAACTCCCGAGGAAGCTTTGCTTCGTGAAGTCAAAGAGGAAATTAATTATACGATAAAGAAATATGAATTCATCAAGGAGGTATATGTTGAAGAGTTTGGGCAAGTATATTTTTTCCATGGAACAATTGATGTTTGACTCGATCAGCTTACTTTGTTAGAATGAGATGATTTTAGATTTTTTGCCTATGAGGAATTGGCGGCGTTACAACTCAGCCCGACGTCATGAAAGATAGTAACTGAATATTTTGAAAATTAAACGAAACTACTGGAAGAGAGTATGAAATAGCTTTTAGTTTCTAGTTTTTAGTTCTTAGTTCTCTTGTGATGATTATTGAGGATATTATCCAGATAGGGAATCCCCTACTCACTAAGAAAGCTCTCAGGGTGAAGGATTTTTCTTCTCCCAAAATAAAACAAACGATCACTAATCTCATCGATACTATGAGGGCGAGTAATCTTATTTGAATCGCTGCTCCGCA
>CAIVDB010000121.1 GCA_903904545.1 uncultured bacterium
ACTTTTTTTGTTTTTTTCTTTATGTAGGGTGCGCATTAGTGATGAATTATTATTGCTTTTGTTCGTATTTTTGTTATGCTTTCCTAGAAAGTTCCTTTACTTGTCTTTTGTTTTTTTATGACCCCTGATCTCAAAAAATTTGAAGAAAAACGTAGGCAAAGCATCCTAGAAACTATCGGAAGCACAGTCTGGATAGGATTGGAAGATTTGATTCACACCATGTGATTTGGAAAATCTCATACTAAAGAAAATCAAAAGGGATCTGCTGAGCAGATTTCTGTACAGTTAGATAAATTTGAAAATCGTAAAGTTCGCAAAACGAAATAATTTTATCTTTGTTTTTGAGATGAGAACTTCCACTCTTATAGATCAATTGATTAGCAATGAAGTAAGTTTTCAGTCGAGCAAAAGCTCAGGAAAATGAGGACAAAATGTAAACAAAAGAGAAACGAAAGTGGAATTATTATTTGATATTAGCCACTCACCATCACTTACTCCTGCACAAAAAGGTAAATGTATGGCGCTCGCAGGCAATGCCGTAAGCAAAGATGGCGTACTGAGAATAGTCGCTCAAGAAGAGAGATATCAGGCAAGAAATAAATTATTGACTCTAGCTCGCTTTACTGAGTTGATCAAAAAAACGCTGACCGTAGACAAAAAAAGGATCCCAACAAAAGCCCCTTCTCGAGTCAAACAGGAGACGATTAGCAGTAAAAAAGTTATTAGCAAAAAAAAATCTCTAAGACAAACCCCAAAACTTAGCTCCGATGATTTTTAATTTTTATCTGTCACTATGCTTGCTCATTATATAGAAGGATTCGCCCAAACCTTAGCTACTGCAACGGGACTTCCTTATGAAGATATTTTGCCCATGATCGAAATCCCACCGGAAAATATACCAGGAGATCTTGCCTTTCCTTGTTTTCAACTTGCTAAGGAATTGAAAAAGGCGCCCCCTGTCATCGCAGGAGAGATGGCGAAAAAATTAGACTGAGCTCAATTTGAACGCTTTGAAGCGATTGGGGGATACGTCAATGCATTCGTAAACAAAGTAAAATTTATGAACCATTTCTTTTCCGATACTCAACATTCAACACTCAACATTAAACATTCAAAATCGAAGATTTTGTTAGAATATATGGCAGCTAATCCAAATAAGCCACTTCATATCTGACATATCAGAAATGTCTGTATCGGTGATAGTATGAGAAGAATTTTTGAGCATCTTGGATATCCAGTTTCTACCTGTAATTATGGTGATGATAGTGGAGTGAATGTTGGCTACAATATGGTCGGACATTTGCACTATGGCATACCTTTGGACACGGAGAAAAAGTTTGATCACTACTGTGGAGAGATTTATGAAAAGATGAGACAGCTTGATGATGATGTAGAATTTAAGCAGAAATTATCAGAAGTTTTGCTTGCCATAGAAGAAGGAACAGATGAAAGAATCATGGAACTCCATCAGACCTATACCAAAGCTTGTGCCAAGGAACAACTTAGAAGTTGTTGGAGAATCGGCGCGTATTTCGATTTCGTTGCATGGGAAACGGATGTCTTACATATGAAATTTTTTGCTTATGCATTAGAACTTTTGAAGGAAAAATGATTTGTCCGTTATGCTGATGAGGGCGATGCAAAGGGCTGTCGGATTCTCGATCTCTCGAGTCTTCCTGCATATCAAAAAGAAGAAAAACAATATCAAATCATGATAAAGTCCGATGGCGTCGCTACCTATACTGCCAAAGATATCGCTTTTGCATTGTGGAAACTTGGATACATCAAAGAGAATTTTGGCTATGCACATTTCATTGAAGATCCAAGAGGCGTCATGATGTATACCACCACTATGGAAAAAAATGCTGGACAACACCATGATATTGGAAATTATGACAAGGCAATTACTATCATCGACAATAGACAAATCCCTCCGCAGGAGATTGTAAAATCAGCACTTCTCCTCCTCGATCCAAGCCAACATAAAGAATATTTACCGCTCGGATATGGAGTCGTCTACCTTACTCCTCAGACCTTATTGAAGCTTAAGTATACGCTTAGCGATGAAGAGAAGAAAGAAAAAAGATTGCCTTTTGCCAGTAGAAAAGGGCGAAGTGTGAGTATCGATGAGATGTTGGATATGCTGTACAAAAAAGCACATACAGAAACCAAAGCAAGAAATCTTGAAAAAGATGATACTTGGTTAGAGCAAACCGCAGAAGCAATGAGTGTCTCTGCATTGAGATTTTTCTTGATTAGAGGGGATATTTCCAAGGAGAGTATCTTTGATCTCGATGAGGCGATGGACATGCAAGGAGAGACGGGAACCTATGTTCTCTATACCTGAGCAAGGGTACAGAGCATCATCGACAGTGGAGGATATCAAGATTTTTCTAAAATAAATTATAGCCTCTTGGATCATGAAGATGAATTTTCTTTGGTCAAAAAAATGGAATCTTTCCAGACAATCCTCAAAAGATCTGCTGAACAATTAGCTCCCCATATGATTGCTAAATTCTGTTTTGAATTGTCACAAATGGTGAATAGTTATTATGGACACGTCAAAATCCTTACGGATGATGCTGAACAAAAGAAGGTAAGACTTTTCTTACTCACTCGTGTTCGCGATACTTTGAAACAAGCGATGGATTTGATTGGACTGGTTTTTGTAGAAAGAATGTAGGCTTTCTAATGTTAAATGCTTAATGATTAATGTTTAGTGAAGGAAGTTTTGTAGAATTAAATTTGTCTATTATTTATCCATAGTCTTCTTCCTATGAAAAATATTTTTTATGGAACTTTATTCGCGACACTTATACTTTCTTCGGCATACACTTTTGCTCAAGAGGATATTTTGTCAGCTCAAAGATATGTGACCGACGAGGTCATTGTTACCTACGCATCAGATCCAACACCCGTGCAAAAAGGACTCAATACTTCATCTGTGGATACTGAAGAAAACACCATAGGAAAAAATATTTCTGTCGTGAAAATCGAGGAAGGACAATCTGTCTGAGACGCCCTAGATAAACTAGAAAACGATCCAAATGTGGTAGCCGTTCAGCCCAACTTTAGATACCATACTTTTGCGATTTCCAATGATCCTTATTTTTGATTATCACGATGATTATACAATACCTGACAAACGGTAAATGGCCATGTGGGCACTTCAGGAGCCGATAGCAAGTGGCTTCCTGCATTTCAAATATTTTCTGGAATGTTTGATGCGTCACGTACGGGAGGGATCGTTGCAGTGATCGATAATGGTGGTGATCGCTTCCATCCTGAGCTTATTCATCAACTCCGAGATGGTACTGCGTGTCTATGAATCACTGGATCTTTTCTCTGAGGATGTTTAGGGGGATTTGATTTTGTCCAGGAAGATACTGACCCCTCTCACAATGGATCTGATCGACATGGAACGCATGTAGCAGGGATTGTCTGAGCGGAAATGAATAATGCGATAGGCAGTCTTGGTGTCGCTCCCCATGCTCGTTTGATGATCATCAGGTCTTGAACTGGACATGACCTTACGACAGATGATGTTGTTCAGTGAATTAGTTTTGCCAAATATAATGGAGCAAAAATTATCAATGCGAGTCGATGAGGATCCGCGGCGACATGTAACGCTGCATACGATGATTTGCTCTATACCAGTATCAAAAATTTTCCATGACTCTTTATCGCTGCAGCAGGAAATAATACGAGTGAACACAATGTGAGCTTCTATTCTATCCCTGCTGATTATGCTTTCGATACTCCCTGTCGGTCTGGATTGGACAATATTATCTCTGTTGCTGCGACGAATTCTTTGGACCAATTAGCTTCATTTTCTGATTGGAGTGCAAGTTGTGTCCATATCGCTGCTCCAGGGGATGACATTCTTAGCACCGTGCCCAACTCTGGATATGCTTATTCCGATGGGACTTCTATGGCGACGCCTTTTGTTGCAGGAACAGTTTCACTCGCATGGAATATTAGACCCGACCTTGGTTATCTAGATATCAAGCAAGCATTGCTTAGTCAAGCACAAACACTGACGTGACTGAGTGGGAAAGTAATTTGAGGGAAGAGATTGGACATCTTTAGTACGATGAATTACTTGCAAGTGCGAGGAATTCAATGACTCCATATCTATACCAACACAGGGAAAACATCTGAAATACTTAGTGGTACTTACCTCTCTTGAATTCAGATCTATGCACAATGGAGTCCGACATCACTTACAGGGACATTAGTAGAATATCGTATTCGCATTATTTTCTCTGGGAACATTATTCTATCCACAGGCGTCCAAACAGCTGATGTAACGCTTCCTCTTTTGAGTTGAGATGGAATGTATACCTTTCAGGTATGGCCAGTCTTTCAGTGATGATCGACAGGAAGTTCTGCTATAAACACATTTATCGTGGATACTGTTTCTCCAATAAATACTATTTCTTCTCATAGTAATAATCAACAAGTAACAGGCTCATCAATTGTTTTAACATGAAATCTAATTGACACTGATTCTCTCTATTGATTGTATGTTAATGGATTTTATTTTAGTTGATTAGTAGGAGAAATTTCTTTCTGCACACGAGGGGGGAGTTGAGGTCCTCGAACATCTTGATACGATTATGGTTATTGAATAAGTACACAAGTAGTGTGTAATGCTGGAATACGTGGTGATGGACGAATAAGAGGCGATCGATCAAGAACTATTTGACTGACTTGATGAAGTAATTTTATAGTATTAACAGGATATGACAAAGCTGGAAATACGGCATTTACATGAATCAACATTATTAGAATTAATTATCCTAATAATGTTTCACATACTATATTGGATAAATCAACAGCAACCATTGAATTTACTACAGACATTATTGGGACTTGATTTGTAAAATATGGGTCAATCTCATGATCACTTTCTACTGTAATTATGGGTGCGTTAGGAACCCATCATGACATTACTGTAAATGGGCTTATATCAGACACAATATATTATTATCAAACATATGCAGTAAATGGGTTATATACAGGATTGTATTCAACGATTAGATCATTTAAGACGCCTCCTCTAGTAGATACAAATACTATTAACGGAACAATTACAGTAACTTGATGATCTGTATCTATTTCCTGAGCAACAATAACAGGAGTAAGTTTTATACGTACATGAATATTAACTATTGTAGGGGATACTCCTAACGAATATCTTCAAATACCTACTAGCGGATTTACTATTACTTCTACTCTATGGAATGGTATTTTATTGGCTCCTAGCACCACTGATCTATGATCTATCGGAGCTGCTAATTTTGGTGAAACATGAATTCCCTCTCAGACAGATGGTAGTATAACAAGGAACATTTTATCGACGATACAGGCCTGAGCAACTAATGATTCTCTCATTGCGAACGGTGGATATTTTACGATAAACTTTTTCGTAGCATGATGAATAAATGGGAATATACTCAAATTATATAGATCATCTGATGGGATAATTTGGGTAGAGAATACACCAGATACTACATGTACATTAAACAGTAGTTTAATATGTTCTTTTAGAACAAACCACCTTTCTTACTTCACAACCATAAAAGAGACTACAACTCTTAGTGGATGATGAGGAGGTTGAGGAGGTTGAGGATGATCCTCAGAAGAATCTTTACCCACATGTCTCTCTTCCCAATTGATATGTGTAGATGGACGATGGGAAAATAAACCATGAATCGCTTGTAAAAATACCAAGGCCAGTATGTCCTGTGAAATACAAACACAGATACCAACGACTGGAAAAACACTGACAGGAAACCAGCTGAAACTTATTTTGTTTCAGACAGGATCAGAAAAATATTCTCGAGAACTTCTTTCTGCGTATCAATATGCATATAAGATAGGAATCACTACTATCCCAGATATTGCAAAGGCTAATTTGGAATGAGGGCTTAGCAGAAAAGATTTAGCAAAGATGATTGTCAATTTTGCAGTCAAAGAGCTAGAGAAAGTACCAGATAATTCTATCGATTGTAGCTTCTCAGACATGGATAAAGAAACTCAGGAAAGACAAAACTACGCCCGCCTTGCATGTCAACTTGGTATCATGGGACGCGATAGTAAAGGGAAAGCAATGTCGTCTTTTTCTCCCAATGGGCAAGTAACAAGGGCACAATTCGGTACTGTCCTCTCTAGAGTTCTTTGGGGAAATATATATGATGGAGGGACAATGTATTATAGTAATCATTTGAAAGCACTCCAGAAGGTTCGTATCATCAAGAGTTCTGACAATGCTTCTTCACTAGAAAAAAGAGGATATGTGATGCTGATGTTGATGAGATCGAGTGAATTGAAATAGCTTGAGGCATGAGGCTTGAAGCATGAAGCATAAAAAGATCCATAATTCGTAATTCGCAATCCGTAATTTTAAATTCTAATCACTACCATGCAATTCTTCTTGCATTATTTACTTCCATGGATTCTCTGAATATTTATTTTATCTTTTGGACTCTGGATATTTCGTAAGCTCAAGGTCTTGGATAAACCAGGAAATGATTTGAAAAATACCAGAAAACCTGTCCCCACCATGATAGGAATCTTTGTGTATATAGGATTCTTCGCACTGGTAAGTATCTGCTTTCCTGATGCATTACATAGCAGTTTATTTCGAGGCTTATGTATAGGAAGTCTGCCCATTATCCTCTTTGAAATCGTAGAAGAATTGTGTTATTTGGGAAAAATAAAAATAAAAATTCCTACTGCGTTTAGATTGCTCGGACATCTCCTTGCATGATTTTTAGCAGTCTATATCTGATGATTTGGTCCTCAAGAATTGATCTTAGGAGGCAATGTGTTTCATATTCCTGTCTGGGGATTCGCGATATTTTTTGTCATCTGGTCAATCCTGTGTATCAATGCTATCAATCGATTTGATGGAATTTATGCTCAAGCAAGTGGGGTTTCTAGCGTGGGTTTTTTAACCATCTTCTTGCTGATCCAAGTAGTGGTCTTCCAGAGTTACACCAGTTTCACTCCTGAAAATATGTATATCCTGACTACGGTCAGAGCACTTTCTTTTGTCTTATTTGTCCTCAGTTTGCTAACGACCATTGTGGAATTCAAACCTCTGGGACTGGTAAGAGATGTGGGAATTATGTTTTATGGATTTGCGCTTGCCTACTTGTCTGTAGCAGGAGGAGCAAAGATAGGAACGCTGGTTGTTGCGTTATCTTTAGTGATCTTCGACGCGGTTTGGGTGGGTCTTCGAAGGATATTTGTTGCGAAAAAGAGTCCTTTGAAGGGTGATTATACTCATCTGCATCATAGATTGATGGGCCTCGGACGAGGCAGAAAAGAGATTAGAGCTACGGTTCGAATCTGGTCGCTTGTAATGATGATTTTGATGCTTTTGCAAGGAACCGATAGAATGAATAAAATAATCATCTTCGTCATGATGGCACTTATTTTCTTTGGGATTAATTACTATCTTTTCGTCGTGAAGAAATTGCCTTGTGGACTTACCTTGAAAAAGGAGGAGTAATTTCTCAACAATTGTCATTCCGGAGAGGCCCATATCCCCCCAGTCCCTGTCATCCCGGTGTTATTGTCCGGTTTACCGGACTGCGACCGGGATCTTACTGGGGGCAATCTATCCAATGAAGATTCCGCCTACCGGCAGGCAGGCTCGCAAAGACTAATTACCTAGAAGTCTATGCATTATATATTTTCTTCAATTAATTTGATTTTCCTATATTTTTCACTATAATATCACACAACGCACCAAGGTGCTAGTTAGTTCAGAGAGCAGAATTCAGAGGTAAGAGGTAGGTTCAGGATTAAGGATTTAGAGTGATTTTGTGTTGTGCCTCACACCCCATAATTCACTTCTCGTAACTCAATCCATCACTCATAACTCATAACACTTAACTCACTTTTAAATTATACATTAAAGAACATGGATTTTGACCCACAGAAGAATTATTATGAGACACTTGGAGTAAGCAAAGACGCCAGCGCAGATGAAATCAAAAAGGCCTTTAGAAAGGCAGCGATGAAACATCATCCGGATAAAAAATGAGGAGATAAAAAAAAGTTTCAAGAAGCAAATGAGGCCTATCAAGTCATCGGCGATGACAAGAAAAAATCTCAATATGATGCCTATAGAGCAGGTGGATATACCTGAGGATTTGGTGGCCAAGGTGGCGGTGGATTCCAAGGAGGAAATTTCGATTTCTGAGATTTTGATATTGGAGATTTGATGGGAGGTATTTTTGGAGGAGGATTTGGTGGCGGTGGAAGATCCAAGGCCAATGCGGGAGGTGATGACATCACGCTTGCGATCAAGATTTCTTTCGAAGAATCTTATCTCGGTATCGAGAAAAAAATAGCCTATGAAAAAATGAAAAAGATAGCTGGAGCAAATGAACATACCTGCGAAAGCTGTAAAGGTCGCGGACAGGTCGCCCAACAAGTCCAGACTCCCTTTGGCGTGATGCAAAGTCAGGCTGCGTGTAGAGCCTGTGGAGGGATGGGGAAAACCTATACCAAAGATGGTAAGAGTTTACCTCCTGGAGGACTAGAACAAGCAAGAGAAGTTGTCGAAATCAAGATCCCTGCTGGTATCAGAGAGGGAGCATATATCAAGTTCGCTGGTAAGGGAAACGATCCTGCCGGTACCGGAAGAGCAGGCGATCTCTATGTCCAAATCAATATCTCTGCCTCTAAGGTATGGGAAAGGAAAGGAGATAACCTGTATGTCAAAACAGCAGTTACCCTCTTCGACCTTGTCTTGGGTGGTGAATGTAGCGTAGATCATCCCGAAGGAAAATTGAAGATCAAGATACCTAAGTGAACCCAAATAGGAGACATGATCAAGATCAGTGGAAAGGGATTTGGTGAAGGAGGAATCTTTAGTAGAAAAGGAGACATGTATGTCATTCCCAAGGTAGAAATTCCTAAGAAGCTTTCTAAGGAGCAAGAGAAATTATGGAGTGAATTGAAGGGAAAGAAATAGTAGTAAGTATTAAGTATCAAGATTTAAGTAAGCACTTACTACTCACTACTTTATACTTTATACTCATAAAATGTCTGTCAAGATTACTTATTTCGTTCATGGAACAACGATTGATAATGAGGAGAAGAGATCTTCTGGATGGAATGATGCTGTACTTTCTGAAAAATGAATCCAACAATCTTTAGATCTACCCAATCAATTAGATGGGAAGACTTTTGATGTTGTCTTCTCTTCAGATCTTTCAAGAGCGATGAAGTCAGCAGAATTAGCTTTTGGAAACAAGACTCCAATCCTCCATGATGCAAGACTCAGAGAATGTAATTATGGCGATTTCAATGCACAAGATTCCGCTATTGTAGAACCCTTACAAGAACAATATATTTCTACTAGATTCCCAAATGGAGAAAGTTATGAAGACGTTAAAGCAAGAATACAAGATTTTCTTGTCTTTTTGAAGAAGAATTATGATGGAAAACATATCGCTATTGTTGCCCATAAAGTACCCCAATTGGCACTTGATGTTCTTTTGAAAAATAAAACTCAAGAGCAAGCTTTCGCTGAAGACTGGAGAAAAACCAAGGCTCGGAGACCAGGCTGGGAGTATGAAATAGATTAAATATATTACAAAATGGAGTGGTCGATATCGCTCCTTTTTTTGAAATAAAAAGAATGATGTCCTCCTTCTCTGAAGGAGGGGGACCACGACAGTGGTGGAGGATTTTATTAAGGTAGATTTAAATCCCTCTGTCCTGTCGGACTTCTCACTTTACAAAGGGAGACATCAAGTATTTTATCTTATCGAAACAATCTATACACAAACAAAGTAATCACGGACAAACACCATCCGTAAATATTCGTGAAAGCTTTCAGATTTGTTCGTTTTTTTCTTTTCTTTTCTATCGTAGTCCATTGCGCAGCATCGACAATAGCAGTGCCTAAGCTGCTTTCTATCTTCTGGATCTCTTGTTTGATCTCGGCATGATGAGCTAAATAATTTTTGGGAGTCTGGTCAAATAGTATGGTAATGCCTTTTTCCTGGCTGGTAGTCGTACTTTTTTGTTGTGCCTTGGCAACGAGGTATCGAAGAGTATCATAGTCCAAAGTCAGTGCAATTGTCCTCTTGAGCAGAGCCTTACGAAGTGACTTATGAAGAGGGATAAAGACGATAAGGACGATGAGATAAATCCCGATAATGATCAAGACAACCTTGGCTACTTCATCAGAAAGTCCGGTGATATTTGCGAAAATATGCATAAGCCAAGCGCCGGTAGTTTGGAGTCGAGTAAGGGTAGATTGAAGTCGAATGGGCATAGGAAGAGAATTGAGAATGTAAAATTAAAAACTCAGAATGAAGGATTTTTTGTGAAGATAAAATTATATATATACTTTCTCCCAAGATATTCAATCATTTACACCAAACAAAAAAGAATGGATTCAAAATAAACCCATTCTCTTCTTAAATAATATCACTTATTCTAGCCTGCTTTGGGATTGTATGTATATCCCTGTTTGTTCATATAAAGAATATACATTCTCGTTCCTGCCAAAAAAAGCGAAGAAAACATAAACAGTCCGAATAGCATCCCCATTCCTATTTGGAAGTTTGCTTCTGGACTAAAGAAGTTAGCAGGTTGTGGTCCTCTTCTTGCGATAATGGCTATGCCTATCGCTACAAGAAATAATGCCACAGAAATGATCTGATACTTAATTTCTTTTTTCATTTTTTTATGTATTTAGACTCCACTTATATTTATTTTTACATAAAAGTCAATCTCCTTTTAATGAAGATATTTTTCGTCTATTTATTGTAAGGAACGGTTTTAAACTGTTCCCTGTCTACCGACAGACAAGCCTACGAAGTTAAATCACTTCCTTAAACACGTTCACGATCCTTCCATCCTTCACAAGTACCGGTATAAAGTTCCTTCGGAAGAGGGGAATCTTTGCTGTGATGCAATATTGATTTCGCGTCTTATTGTGGTAGCGATCTGTCGATTTTGCAAATCTGAGTGATGAACCCAATCGCTCTTGCTTGATGATATTCAAAGTAAAATTGTACCATTTCACTGGTCATAAGGTAAGTATCTTCTTGCTTTTCTCAACGGATTTTTCTCGGAAATCGAGGGGTGCAGAGATGACATACTTTTTGCCATGAGCAATGAAAAAATAGGTTCCCTTGATGTACACATAGCCCTGCTCTGCCTTGGCAAGGAATTTCGTAATCTGATCAATCTGTCCTTGCGAAGTGCTTTTACTCAAGTGAAGTTCTTGAAAAAGTTGTCCTGTCAGTTCCTGAGTCCAGGTCTTTTTGGTGCAGTGGATCTCATAGGCAGCGCTTGCTTTCCAGAGATCACAGGTAGGAACTTTGTGGAGTAAACTCACTTGTGGCGTGAGGATATTTTGGATACTCATATATAAGGTATCTAGACTTTGCTGGAAGGTATTGGTGTTTGGACTCTTATTGTGTGAAAGATTGTAGAGCTCGGGAAGGACTTGGTTTCTGAGAAGATTTCTTTTGCTGGTCGTCGTATCGTCATTGGTCTGATCTCGAACATAAGGAATTTTGGCTTGAGCACAGAGCTCTTGAATATGTGATTTAGACAAATGCAATAATGGTCTCATCACTTCACAAGGAAGTAAGTGGTGCTTTTCTTTCTCTCCCATTGCGAGAAATCCCTTGAGATGAGCGCCACGCAAAAGGTTGAGAAATGAGGTTTCGATACGATCCGTTAAATTATGTCCTAATAATACTCCCTCTACCTTGTATTTTTTCGCTAATGTAGCAAAGGATTGATATCTTCGTTTTCTTAAACTTTCTTCTGTATGTGTAGCAAGTTTTTCTTTCCTAGTAACGATTTCCACGCGACATTCTGACAAAAACGTTTGGACAAATTCAGCTTCTTTTTTGTTTTCAGGTCTCGTAGTATGATTACAATGTATAAAAATCAGATTTTGTAAATCCCTTTTTTCTTGGACATAAAAGTGGTAAAGGGTGACCGCTAGGAGCATACTATCAGGACCCCCGCTTACCGCTACAAGATAAGTTTTATTAGGTAGTAATTGGCTTTTGTAAAAATCAACAACTGAGCTAAGTGCAGAAAAAGACGCCTTAGGGAAGACGATATCGTGAATTTTGGGAGCTACTGATCCCCTCTTTTTCATGCGAATAAAATTTGCAAAATAAAGGAATTTTTCTATACTTAAGCTATGTTTTATTATACTATTTTTTTGGACAAATGAAAGACAAAAAGTTCCTGGTCAAGATTTCAGACCTCTTGAATGAAACAGGAAGAAGCGATGACATTAGCTTCGATCACAAATTTGTAGACCAATTCCCTACCGTGACTGAGGAGGGAATCTCTGGAACTCTCTCTTTGCAAGGAGTCGATGAAAATTCCCTTTTAGGAACCTTACAAGATATCCACTGTCAGATCGACGAAACCTGCGACTCTTGTGGAGCAGCTTATGTAAGGACGGTAGATATGCCTGAGTATATTGCGAGATTTGTCACCAAAGGAAGTCTGACTCCTGAGGAACAAGAAGTTGCTGAAGAAGCTATTCTTTTGATCAACGATAAGGACAATTCTATCGATATCGAAGAGATGATCACTCAAGCCATTTTACTCAATGATCCCTTTGTCAAACGTTGTCCTAAATGCGAAAAGAAAATAGCAGAGACAGAAGATGAAGAAGATTGGGGAACCTTTGGAAGTACAGGAAATATACAATTTAGTTAAGATATAATAATTTCGAAATGAATCTCTCCGCAATGGGGAGATTTTTTTGATTATTCTGATTTCCTCCCGGGAGCTTATGGTCCATAATCGGCGCATTGTCTGCAATCGACTCTATTTGCTCCCGGGAGGAGATTGCGTCCCATAATTGTCCATTTTTTTCTACTTTTTCTCGACTATACTTCCCGCGGTTTTGGAGAGCTATGCGTTTCGTCTGCCCTTGGGTGGACATCGATTAGAATGCAGATCCATTCATCAGCCATAGCCTCCCTAGAAGCCATTTCATTAGATAAACAAAAAATAATATATGCTCAATGTATTTCGGCTGATCAGCGAAATATGAGCGGGGGTTTTGCCTTTCTTGGCAAATTCCTGGCAACAGAAGCACATTTTATCTCTTTCTTCGCTGATATTCCCAAGAATGAAAAATAAAAATAAAATTATACCTTATACGAAGAAGCACATTAATAAACATAATGCATAAACAAATTAATATTTAGTATCATGAAAAGGATTATTTTATCTTTGACTGTGGCTGCGTTGTTTGCCCTGGTTTCTTGCCAAAAAGATGACGATAGAGTAAACGCTCCTCAACAAGCAGGGGCAAGTAGTAACCAGGAGATGATTGAGTCTCCACAAAGTGATGGTGATGATTCTGGAGTATATAAAGAATCGTCTATTCCTCTCAAATCGCCTAGTTCCTTTACGGAATATACGGTAAATCCTAAATTTGGTGTTCCAAATTCTACATATTACTATTTCAAAGTGTTTGACGTCTCTGGTGCTCTTGCCTTATCTGTGAAATTATACGAAAGAGCAACAAACACTACCACGTATCTGTCTATGACCAGAATTGGAAGTAATTGGACACTCTCTACTCGTATAGCTAATAATGGCTGGTATGATTGGCGTTATGTTTACAAAGTTAGTAAAGCTAATATTAGTTCCAACGCGTATGTATTATGCAATACTAGAAATGTCTTTGTTTCTAACGGGACAAGCTCAATTACCTGGCCATTTGGTGCAGATGGATCAAACTATGATTATCGTTATGGTTGGATAGGAGCCCGTGAAGGTGGTTGTGGCAGTAGTTGGAATCAGGGTGGTCATCATTATTTTAGTTGTGGAGCTGATGATTCTTATGCAGAAGATTGGAACAAAAACTGTTCTACTCCCTATGCTGATTATGGTTCTATTGTTCGTTCTCCTTTGGATGGTAAAGTTGTTCGAGTATTTATCGATTCACCTCAAGACCATAACGGTGGCTATGGAAATGCTATCGATATACAACAGGAGGCTTCTAATGGCAAAATATTTGTTTTCCGTATTGCTCATCTAAAATATGCTCCACCTTTATCTGTTGGAGTTTGGGTACGAGCAGGCTCTACCAAAATAGGCAATGTTGGAATGTCTGGAGGAACATCTTCTGCCCCTCATGCTCACTGTGTTTTGTATAATGCAACTAGTGGGTGCAATACAAAAGCAAAATTTTTGTTGGATGCACGATAGAAAATTCATTGCTTTTTTAATAAAAAAATGTACCAGCATAGGGAGAGACTTTCTTTTCCTATGCTTTTTATCTCTTACTGTCTTTTATCATGAAATTTTTTGTCCTTTTCTTTGTTGGTGTTTGATGTTGTTTGACTGGATGTTCTCAAATGTCCAAAAACATTGTTCAAGATAACATAATACCATCTACTTGAATATATTCTAACATAAATTCAGATTTTGAACAAGGTATTTTTACCGGGAATACCTTATCATGATGATTAATTCAATGAAAGGGGTATTCTGTTGAAATAAGCTGAGGTATTCTTACGTATACAAATCTATTCTCTATATCCATTCCCGAAAATTTATTAATTTGGACTAATGAGTATCAGTGATCTGAGATAATAAGATTGGATTTCTCTGTAAACACACAACCCGATATCTGGACTCAGTGATATTTTAAGCTTTTTGTAGAACATGTTCCTGCTCGAAAAAGCTCTTATACCAATAAAGAGAAATGTGTCTCTGGTGAGTATGAAGATGGGGTTATTTCTACAATTACTACAAGCAAAAACATTAAGCAACAGGAAGTATATCTTACCAATATAAATTTCTCTGCCCAATCTAAAAACCGGGATCAGAGAGATGTTTGTTTTATAAACAATGATATCATTTATACACTCTCTATATGATCATACGATAATGTGTTTCTTCAAAAAATAGTTAATTCTTTTGATATACTGTAATAAGATATGAGTCCATATCTCCTTTTTTTATTCTGTGAATATTTTATATTTTACTTTATTTCTCTCCACTTCTATTAAAGAAAAATACCCTGTTCCATTTTTGGTAAAATAGACTTTTTACAATAAGTAGATATTGTTATTGTTTTCTATAAGTAATTGCTTATATGTTTTTTGTAAACAAAAAAACTATATTATATGGAGGATGAAAATTATTTTACGAAATTTCTTTTGGACCAAGGTGTTCCAGAAGAAAAACTCCCTAACTATATTAGGGTTAACAAAAAGGATCTCGTACCTATCTTAGATGGATACAAGAAAGAAAACTACTCAAAATTTTTTTACATCTTTGTCTGCAATAGTGGACATGATGTAGAATGCCATGCAAATTGCTGGATCTCTTCTGGATGGAACGTCCGCGTCAGTGGCGACAAAGTGCTTTTGCTCAAAGAAGATTGGACCTTTGATATCTCACAGATCCCTATCTTCAACAATACCATTTTCGTAGTGTCCGCGAGGACCAAAAAGAATGAATCTGCGTATGAGCGATCTGACTTTGTATGCTTCTCTGCGAATAGACAGAAACTAATTAGAAAATTTTGTTATAACTAATAATGTAAGGGGGAAGTGAAATTCTTCCCTTTTTTCTTTTTCTTGTTCTTGGAAGGGAAATGAGTATTCTAGTCTTTAGATAGTTAATTTTCTATTTTGTACGACTTTGTTCTATTTTTAACTATTTCCTTTCTCACATGAAAAAAACACCGCTGATTCTTGTTGTAGCTTTGCTTGTCCTTGCAGGGTGTTCTTCCTCCCCACAAACTGCATCCAATTGTTCTGGAAGTGCTGATGTAGGATTTTGTCCTGTAGATATCCCGACCACTACTGGAAGTCAAACCGTAGAAGAAGTCTGAAATATGGTGGTACAAGCCCTCAAGAAAAAGGACCTGCCTACACTTTCTTTATTAGCAGGAAGAGAGGGAATTAGATTTTCTCCCTATGAACATGTAGATCTCAAGCGCGATATTGTTCTTTCCGTAGAAGAAATCAAAA
Source organism: uncultured bacterium (assembly GCA_903904545.1). The sequence continues at coordinate 16,014 of CAIVDB010000121.1, forward strand.
ATGGATTAGCCATCTCAAGATCCTTTACTCGATGATCTTATGACGGTTCTGGTGAGCCTATTGATCTTTGAATTGGACAATACTTCGAGAAATTTGTCTATGATGTCGACTTCTCCAAAGCACCGGTAATCAATACAAATACTAAGATCCAGAGAGGAAATGTTTTGAATAATATTATCGATGTCTATACGGGCAAGCAGGTGATAGAATATTATTTTTCATGATTTGATACTCAATACGAAGGGATCGATCGAAGGAGTCTCAATCTCGTCTTCGATAAACAAGATGGTCAATGGAAATTGATCGGCATCATCCATGGACAGTGGACTATTTAGTTTTTTCTCTTTGTAAATGAATGAATCAATAACTAAGCACGTAAGCGAAGACCTGGCTCAAGATACCTCACTGGAGGTAACGGAGAATCTTTCTGCTAGAGACGTACTTATTCATTTCAATAAACATATATACCCAGGGATAAAGGAGAAATTTTTCCCTACTCCTTCTGTGCCTGTACAAACTTAGAAATCTCTTTTAAATATTTTCCAGAAAAAACCCGTTTCCCTACACAAGCAAGGTAAAAAACAGGAAAAAATAGATGAAAATACTCTTTATACATTATTCTGAGCGGCAATCTGTAGAGGTATTTTTGACTTGGTAGTATGAGACCACACTACTGATCTAGTAAGAATTAATTTGTTTTTGAATGTAATGTGGCTAGAGATGACAACGACAGCATTTCTTAATTCTTGGAGTGATTTCAACACTTGTGCAGAGATGTTTGAAGCTGAATGAGCAAAGGATAAAAGTAGGATTATCCAAGAATGCCTAAAGCTCTGTACCAAGAAATTTAGAAAATGAATGACAAAAATAACACCTACCGAAGATCTCCTTATCTTTGAAAATGAATATGGGACAACCATCCAAACAAAGGAAGATTTTTTCAAACAAGGATCCTAGTATTGTGGTGTTTGTATACTGAACCGCCATGAAAATTGATAGCTTATCTATCTCATGATAATTTCTCTTTAAAGTATATATCCTTATGCTGGGGTGTTTTCTTTTCTTATTTTGTTTTTTATATCCACAATTTTCTGGATTATTTCTGCTTCTTTTTTTAAGTTATCATCTATTTCAGGATTTTCTTTGTTGTTGTGTTCAGCAAAAAATCCTTGTACGTATGCTTTATGACTTACGGCAACTAAGAGTGCTCATATATAATATTTACTTTCCTGTGGCTCAAAATAGTTAGCATAATCTTCTTTGAGTTCGTCCTCTGATTCTGTGAGTACACGACCAAAGCTTTGCCTTATTCCAACGAGAGCATTAGAAAAATCTTTATAATTTTCATAACTATTACGATCTATCTCATTTTGTATTGCTGTCTCATTTCCATGCATTGCTTTTCTTTTTTCCATTCCTAATGTAAAGTTTTCCTGAACATCAGCAAAAACACTAGAACTAAGTTTTTCCTTCAATTGTGCTATATCTTTTTCATTTTCTCGATCTTCTTTCTTATGTTCTTGTTGTATTTCATTTTGTTTTGCCTGTTGGAGTTCATTATCTTCTCATACGGGAACAAATCACTCCGCATCTTCTCAGACAGCTAGTATTGCTTCTACAGGTTCTTGTTTATTCTTTCATTCTACTTCATTTTCTCGAGTTGGTTTTGGTGCTCATAAAGACATTGTGTTTTGATAAAGAAATAAATTCCTTTATTAATTATACATATAAAAGCTATTTTTACAAATTTTCTGCTTGATTTTATATACTATTTTGAAATACTCTTTCTTGTGCTTTATTCTCATTATTTTTCTATGTTCAAATTCCTCAAATCCTTCTCTAGCAAAAAAGCCTACGTTCTTGTCATCTCCTGATGAGGAGCAAGAGCTGCCTATGCATTGGGCGTGTTGCAATGATTAGAAGAGCTCGGTATGAAGGATGATATCAAAGCTATCTATGGGGTCAGTGCTTGAGCAATTGTAGGTGCCTATCGAGCTGCGGGATATACTGCATGGGAAACCTTTGAAAGATTTACTGATATGTTTGCTTTCGGAGTCGGTAAGATAAATTTTCTCCCGAAAAAAAGTTTATTGAAAAGTGATTTTCTCAAAAAGACATTTGCACAAGATTTGCCCGCACAATTTGAACAACTCAAAGTCCCTCTATATATCTGAGTTACTGATGCCAATACTGCAGAGTATCGTCTTTTTTCCTCAGGAACTATCGGAGAGCCACTCTTGGGAAGTATGGCAATCCCTGGCATTTTCCCGCCTGTAGCTTATGAAGGGATGCAACTCGTCGATGGAGGAACCATCAATAATTTCCCTGTCGATATGGCAAAAGACAGATATCCTAAGCATAAAGTTATCTGAATCGCCCTCAATAAATTTCATAATAATCAAAAACTTTCTAGTATCTTCGATACCTTACTTGTCGGTTTTGACCTCTTATTGAAGGCTCAAGTGGTGAATAAATTTGATCTTGTGGATCATCTTTTCTATAAGGATCTTGGGGTCAAAGTTTTGGATACGAAGGAGAAAGATATGAGAAAAATTTTTCAGCAAGGACATGAAGATTGCCTAAGCCATTTTGGAAGATAAAATTTTATTATATTCTCTGTCTCTCTATGCAGTATAGTTCTTGTCAGATAGCTGGTATGAAGCTGAATTATATAAAAGTCTGAAAGGGGACTCCGGTTTTGTTTTTGCATGGCGGGGGAGTTTGTGCGTCGACGTATAAAAAAAATATTGAGCTTTTGGCGAAAAAATATCAGGTCATTGCTCCCGATATACCTTGTTTTGGAGAATCGAGTGTTCCAAATAAAATTTGGGGATTTGAAGAGTTTGCCAGCCTGTTTTCCGATTTTATTGATGCATTGTGATTGCAAGATATTGTACTGATTGGGCACTCTTTCGGCGGAGGAATAGCGCTGCATTTGGCAGCGAAATGTAAGAAAATTAGTCGCTTGGTCCTCATTGACTCCGCCGGCATTGCACCTAGATATCCTGCTTGGAAATTGCCCCTCTGGCTTATAAGCAAAACTTTTCGTAATCTTGTATTCTATAAAGACACCTCAATGTCTTGAGTCATTGTCCGTGATTTTCTTGGGAATATCTGGCAACATCTTTTTTCTCTCTGATTAATTTTGAAGATTATGAAAAAGACGTTATTTACGAGCACTGCCGTCTTCGATAAGATTACTCAACCGACACGCATACTGTGGTGAGATACAGACGAAATCTTTTCTCCCTCTATTACTCAAGACATGCAAAAAAATATCAAAGGGTCTACCCTGACTTACGTGCATGGGAACCATGATTGGTGTCTTTTTATGCCAGAGACTTTTATGAAGTTGGTAGCTAACTAGTTTTTATCCTTGGAAGATCTCAGTATTTTGTATCTAATAAAGATCTCATTTGGGTGATTGCCATCTGGTTTAGTATTGTCAATCTCTCGGATTGACACATTTTCATGTTGATACATTGAGCATTCATGCTTTCTAAGTTAGCCAACACTATAAGTTGTTCTATAGTTGCATAGTCTCTCATATTTCATTTCCTATGAAAGGCTCCTTTCGCTGTTTAGCAGTCAGCCCAAATAATGCTTTATTTAAGACATCTGCTTCATCTGCATACAGGTGAGTTATTTCATCTTTGGAAAGCTCCTTGGGAAGGAGGTTGTCCTTGATTGCATCCGTATGTATCTTGTAGTTCATTTTTGTGAGAAATCTTTTTACATTTCGGTCTAAAGTAGTTACTTCTTGCTGTTTGAGTCTCTGAAATTCCTTGATAAGGTAGATCTTAAATTTGGGACTAATCCACATACCAAATTCGAAGGCAATGTCTTTGTGTGCATATGTCCCGCCATAACGTCATGTTTTGGCAACGATCCCAATGGCGTTTGTTTTCTCTACTCGCTGCTTCGCACTTAGTTTATAGCCATTCAATCAAACATTACTTTTAATTGTGGCAAATTCGCCATAATTAAATTTTGGATTATTCACCTCTTCCCATATCCCGAGAAATTCAATGGTATTTCTATTTCTCAGTCGGTCTGAAATAAAAAAGTCCCCATCTTTTGCTCTAATCATATCCGTCAAACTAATATACTCATCCTGATTGTTTCTGACTATAGTAATATCTATTCACTGTACTTGCACTATGAAACTATTTTTCATTTTTTTCTATGAGAGCATATAAAGTGGGCTGATTATATCATCTCTCCTATAGAAAAAAACGGACAATAATAAGACAATCCCATATCCACAGCCAATACTTTTTCTTCCTGAACAAATTCCTCTAGGTCAATTTGATTTTGAGAAGAGAATTGGTATAT
>CAIVDB010000122.1 GCA_903904545.1 uncultured bacterium
AAAGCAAAAAAAGAAAAAGACGCTTTAGTCAAAAATTTTTTAGAAAATGATATCAAAAACCATCAAGGGAATATAGTATCAAATCAGAAAGAGATAACTGATGCTAAAGACGCAAAGATAAGAGAACTCCAAAATCAACTGAACGAAACCATAACCACAATGCCAAAACTTGGAGAGTATCTTTCTCTAGAAAGAAGAAGATTAGTAACTGTAAAAACCAATTTAGATAAATTTAATACTCCTGAAAACAAAGCAAATTGAAGTTACCCAAAAAATTTCCTCATTTATGCAATGGGAGTAGCAAATCATTCTCTTTTTGGAATAAACGACAAAATCAAAAGAACAGGAGTAAAAATGATGCGAAAACGAAAAAATGATGATATCAAGTGAAATCTAGAAACACTAGAGAAAAAACTAACTATCTCAACTAGTGATGAAAAAAAACCACGAAAAAGAACATTAAAACTTATGATACAATCAGAACTTATAGAAGCGAAAAAAGCATATTTAGAACAACAAAGAGAGAGTCTTTGATTGGCTGCATAATTTTATTTCATAGTAAACATCCATGCTAATATCACTCAATGAAGCAAAAAAATATGCTATCGAAAAGGTAGCTCAACTCACCGGAGAAGAAATCGATGACGAAGAAAAAGACATCATAGAAATGGCTCTAGAACAAGATTTTTTTGATAAAATCAGTGAGATCATAAGCGAAGAAGAACTCGAAAAGGCAATGCTTACTACTCCAGAAGAACTAGATGGCTATCTCTTCCACAGAATCCCCAATTACACTACCCTCCTAGAAGAAACAACTATCGCATTCCTTAGCGATTACCTCTCAGAAGAGGAGGAAGAAGAGCTTAGAGCTTAGATGTTAGAGCTTAGAGCTTAGATGTTAGAGCTTAGATGTTAGATTTTAGATGTTAGAGCTTAGAGCTTAGATGTTAGAGCTTAGAGCTTAGAGCTTAGATGTTAGAGCTTAGATGTTAGATTTTAGATGTTAGAGCTTAGAGCTTAGATGTTAGATCTTAGATCTTAGATAAATAACCAATACACTAATAACCAATACACTAATAACAAATACACCAATAACAAATACACCAATAACCAATAACCAATAACTAATAACCAATAACTAATAACCAATACACCAACACCCTTTTAACCTTATAAACCCACACCCATGAAAACTATGAAATCTATCGAAGAAGCAACTAAGTACATCCATACAATTATCAAGGAGATGAATCCAGAAATCCAAGAAGAAGAAATTTATGAAACTATCTTGGAAGAAGTTTTGGAATCTGCAGACGTAGACCTTAGTGAACACGACATCGAAGTCTTAGATGAACACAACGCAGATCTTGAATTCATTGATAAATTCTTACAAAAGAAAGTACCTGATTATCAGGAGTTATTGACAGAGATTGTCGAAGATATGATCAATGACGAAGACTAATTTATTTATCCACATCGCTTATGGCTAACGAAAAGACACCAAGCACCACACCAGAAACAAGCGAGACTGCAAAAGTCACTCCTTCTGCAAACACGGAAAACAAACCAACAGAAAAAAAAGAAAAGATAAAAGAAAGTTGAGATACCTATTTTGTGCCTATCTATGGAGAAAAGCCGGATAAGGAAAATGTGCTCAAAATATTGAAAGAAAGATCTGCCGCTTATAAAGAATGCAAAACGTATGAAGAAGCAGCTAAGATAGTCGAAAAGAATAATCCTGATCTCTTCAAACGATTGAAAGAGAAAGAAACAGGAGATGGAAAATCAGAAGAAAAAGTGGTAGAAGAAATAGAGAAAAAGATAGCAGACAAAAATCGAGTCGAGGATCAGAAAAATCAGAAAGAAATAGATCAATATCTAGCTGAGCAATGATTCGCAATAGATGACAAGAAGAAAGGATTAAACACTGAACAAGCAGTCAAAGACAAAGAAATAGAAAAAAAGAAAAAAGAATTAATGACACAACAATCCAAAGCACCAGAAAAAATAGAAAGAAAAGAGCCAGAGAAAATACCTGAAACAAAACCAATCCAAGAAGCAAAACAAGAAAAAGTTATCGAGAAAATACAGGAAGAAAAAACAGAAAAAAAAACCTCAGAATCCACAAAGAAAAAGCGAAATCTCAATCCCTTCAAAGCCCTCAAACACGTAGGAAAGAAAGGATTAGAACTCCTCGCTATGCCCCTCCATGTGGTAAGTAAGACAGCCACAACGATCTCTAGACCACAAGATATCTTCAAAAGACAGTATCGAAAAGACATAGGAACAAATATCGGCAGATGAGCAAAATCTATGGCAAAAACATTTAGCGGACTCGTCTACGCTCCCCATCGTGAAGATACTCAATATGTGAATACCAGTCAAACATATGCGAAGACCCAATGACCCTCAGGAATAAATAAACCAGAAGCAGCAATTACCAGCTTTGGATGGACATTAGGAAAACTCCCCAAACTCGCAAGTAATATCGTAGCAGGGACAACAAATGCATTGGCAGAGACCTTAGACAGTATAAAAACAGGGAAGGCTGATTACTGAGATACCAAAATGGCATTCTCCAGAGCAAGCAGTCGAAATCCACAAGGCAAATCGAGTAAATAGTCATTTATTTATCATAAGAAAGTATCATGGCAACAGCACCAAAACAACAGATCAATCTCGCAAAGGACAAAGCGCAAGAGAAGTTGGATTTACACAATTCGGCAATTAGCGATAAATCGAACAGATTATTCTCTCTGTTAGAGGGTCATGACGCAGCGATTCCTAGAGACCAACTAGATCAATTTTTACATGAATATCTCTCTTCAACAGTAGGAAAAAGATCTGTCACAAAACTAGATTATGACTGGCTTAAGCTAAGACAACTTCTTAGCGTCAAAGAAAAAATTGCTTATATTACGGGGCTTATCTACGCACAAAGAGGCACAGAAAGAAATCCTGGAGCCATACGTTTGGACGATACAAGAAGTATAGACAATAGAAGACTCGAAACAACACTCAACGAAGTAATCATGAACATAGAAAGAGGTTTATTGAGTCACGAAACATTTACTGAATCCCGAACCTTGCGCAATGCCGCATTGAATAGATTTGAATGTAAACTTTCCATTGCTGAAGGGATTGAACTAAATAATTTTGTATTAAAAATAAAAGACCTATGTAAAGCTGAAGGATTAGACACACTAGTTGAATCTACACATTTTACCAACGAATCAGATGCACAAAAGATACTTAAAATTTCAGGCATAATCAAACAAATAAGTGCAAGTGGGGTAAATCTAGGAGAAAACATTATCAAATGATTCGAAAAATTCAATGAAAAAGTAAAACCTCTCAAAGATCTAGATAAACACTACAAACACGTAACCAAGACACTAAATATGGTACATAGAATAGTACAAAAGGGCTACCAATCAGCAATTAGACCTCAACAACAACTCAAGCTAGACCAAGTACTAGCAAAACTAAGCATGACAAAAAAAGTACAAGAAACACTCGCAAATTACAACAAGATAGAAAACTTTGATAAAAATGAAGAACATGGAATATTGGATCAACTTTTCGAAGAAATCAAGGGACAGACAAATTTCAATGAAACTATTTACAAAATGGCTATTAGTGAAGCAGATTTCACTGAACGATTTTATTCTTCATGTGGACTTACTCTAACCATGGCAGCTAAAAGTGGTCTGGACAGAGAAAAATGAAAAGTTTTCTGAGCCAAAAAGAAAGACTTTGAAGCAGATGTTCAATCTCGAAGAGGAGAAGTAAGAAATAGAATCTTTGAAATTGCTACAGGAATGGGAACTCGTGGAGATCTAAATGACCAAGAATTTGAAATAGCAAACAGCTTATTCAACCAGTTCCCAGACTTATTCTTCGCAAAAGAAGAAGACAATTATAGAAATTCAACGGACACAAACCACGAAATGCATTATCATAAAATGGAGAAAGTTCTCTCTGCAATTTTAAGACGTAGAGCTCCTGCATTAGTGAGTAGTAATAGAATTAGAAGAGGGTCTGCATGACGTATTTTATACAAATTTATAGAAAGCGCTCTCAAAGGGAAAGACAGATGATTATTTAAACACATAAGAAGAATTTGGAATAGTGCAGATGACGCAAGTATATTCGCTATGATTATCATGGCCCAGAACGAAACAAAAAATCAAATCTTCTATCAAGACAGAGATAAATCCAAGAAACACGAAAATTGGTACGGAAAAATACTCAAGAAAATATCTTTTGTTAAACACTGAAGAGATGCAGTAAGTGATGCTATGTCTCCCGCAGCCAACAAGGGATTAGCATTTGCCGAAACCGCAATAAAAAAATGAGCAGGAATAGGAAAATGAACACTAAAAGTAGGGAATACGGTAGTTTCTAACACAGGGAAAGCAAGTACTCGACTCATAGAAAACGGAACAGGGAAATTCAATTCCATGATGAAAAAAGATGGATATAAACGATGGAAGACACTCCTCTATCCTATTTATGGAGCAACAGCCATTATCAATCCACTTGCACATCAAGCAAACAAAGGAGCTACATATCTAGCTAAACAATGAAACAAACACATTGATGAACTTGGGAATACCGTAAACGAATGATATGAAGGAGCAAAAGAAATGGTTTCTAATGCAACCGGGGAAAAAGTAGATGGATTATATAAAGGATTACTCTACGGAATAGAGCAAACAACAAAACTTGCTGCCAATGGGATATCTACAGTAGGTCAACGGGCTAAAGATAATTATGATACCAGACAACAAAGAGGTATCCTTGGTGCATTATACGCAGCAGCAGAAGAAGATAACTGACTTCTCGATCTTATGCAGTCTACAGACGTACAGAAAATACTCAATCTTCAAGAAAGAGGTCCTTACCTCTTCGATGAAGATGGAAGAAGTCCAATAACCGAACAATCCAAAGAAAAATACCCTGAAAATGAAACAGGAATAAAAAACACTAAGAAAACGGTATTAAGTAAAGCATACACAGAAGTAAATCAACAATTCTCTAATTTCATGGAAGATCTAAAGAAAAAATACGAGACATTAGAAAACAAGTTAGATGAGTACAAAAGAGGTACTCCAGAATACGACATAGCACTAAGAGAATTAATAAACCTAGGCGTCATCATGGAAACACGAAACGAAGGGAAAACATCAATGGACGAAGTTCTCTTAATAATCAATAAAGTAGCCAACAATATTATGCCTGACGGAGACTTTGCAACAAAGACTGAAGAAAAGGCAAAAGAAATTAAAGACCTTCTCGATAAGGGAAAAAAGATTAGTGAAGATAAGGTTCTAGAAATAAATGCAAAAACAAAGGAGATTCATGATAAGGAATTAGAAATCAAAGACATAGATAATAAGCTTTCATCAACGGGAGTAAATGAAACCAAGCAGTCAAGTAAGGAACTATCTGAAGAACAAGAAAGATTAAAAGCAGAAAAAACAACACTAGATGAAACAATCTGATGAATGGAAAAGAAACGTGGGACCAACATAGGACAAAAAGCAACCGCACAAGGAGAAATAAACAGAATAGAGTGAGAAATAAGAAGAAGACAATGAAATTTAGAATCATTCCAAGAAGGAGCAAAAAAACGAAAAAGAGAAAATGAAGAGCTCATTTTGAAGCAAGAAGAATTAGATGATATCAAAACAAGCCTTGGTTCAGAAGACACTAAGTTTCAAGAGACAAACAAATCTCTACTAGAGAAGGAAGCCACACTAACAACAGCCGATCCAAAAGACCACGAAGCAATAAAGGAAGAAATTGAAGAAATAAAAGAAAATCTTAACAAAATAAAAAAGATAATTGATGGAATCAAAGAAGAGGAAAAAAAAGCAGAAAGTGATATAAAGGCATTAAAATCAGCCA
>CAIVDB010000123.1 GCA_903904545.1 uncultured bacterium
CTCTGCACTACATTTAAATACATGAAAAACATGAGAAACTATTCTGTCTGGATATCTTTCATTTTTTGTTTGTCCATGACCAATAAACTGAAGGTCTTCTTTTTTTATACCGAGCTCTTCTTCTAGTTCTCTTTTTGCGGCCTCTTCATAAGATTCTCCAATCTCTACATGACCTGCTGCCGAATGGTCTAAATACCCATCCATTCTAACTTGTATCAAAATCTCGTTTTTATCGTTCTCTACATATACAACAGAAATACGATGGAGTGTTCCATCTTTGTGTGCATCAGCCTTTAGCATTTTGCCAATTATTTCATCTTTATCATTTACAACTTCAACATAAGACATAAGTAAGTTAATTATATCAAGTTTGAATCTCAAAACATAACCTGACTGGTTCTTCAATATCTAAATAATGACTGCTGGGGTACAAGGAATTTCTCCCTCGACTAAAATTTTTTCGTCAAAAAATTTTGTCTGGTCACCACCTCGCGGTTTCGCGTGGTCGCGAAACATCGCTGCGGCGTTCGAATCCTTGTCACGAGACACTCAAGTGTCTCGTTTACCCCAGCACATCTCGCCTACGGCTCGCTTTTGCTGGCATCCTCGGATTCGGAATTTTTGATACCTTACCCCACAAGGATTTCTTAGCTATTTCCATTCTACCATTTTGACCCTCTTCGGAATAGCTGAAAAGCGACAAATGCGACACTAGAATTGAATATCTTATTTTAAGATATCTTTTAAATGTCTCCATTTCCCTGGATCAAAAATATATAATTTATTTAAAAGTTTTTTCGCCTCCACATCTTTATTTATGGTCAACTCTTTCAACTTTTCTATAGGATCACCATCAATATTAAGCTCAAATCCAAGAGGAAAACTTAAGATAATTGAGAATAATTCCAAGAACTGTTTCTTGTTTCCAATTTTGAGAACAGACAAAAGCATTTCTCTATTCCAGAGTGACGGATACCAATAATACTGACTAGCGGTTGGAGGCATTTTGTCTTTAGATACTAATAAACCTTGTTCCTCATAAAACTCAAGTTCAGATTCAAGATTAACTTTTAATAAATTAAACCACTTCTTGAAACCTAGAGTGTTTTTCTTAAGCATCGCAATTCCAATACGTTGAATAAGACCTGATACATTATGCCCGTATTTCGACGCAATAAGTTCAAGGATGTCGTATGTTTTCTTTTCTATAATCTTGTCTTCCTTACTATCTTCAAGGACTTTCTGAATATTTGATACAAACTTAAAACAACCATCGGGATTATTTTTCTGAATAGCAATAATTTGCTCCTTTAAAATCTTCTCAAAAACAGCTGGGTCATATTTCTTTGAATCAACATAGTCATATAAAACCGGAAATTTAGACTTAAAGTCTTTGTAGCTATCTTTTCTAAAGAAGGCATAGTAGAGGAAAAAAGGAGCAGCATCCTCTTGGGCATCTTGAGGAAGTTTTTGGACGAGCTTCAAAAACTTCTTAGCATCTTTTTGATCAAGAGATCTAATAGCGTCAAACACCTTGAGCAC
>CAIVDB010000124.1 GCA_903904545.1 uncultured bacterium
GATTGCAAAAAATAAATTTTCAAATAGAAAGTTCTGACTGGAAAGAAATTATTACAAATGCAGGAGAATGTATAAAAGTAAATAAAGAAGTGTGTCCAGATGCTCGAGAATATGAGGGTCAGCAATACTTTACTCATTCATTCCTAGTCAAGAGTAATACAGAAAACCAAGAAAAGTTGCCAGAGTCGTGGACTTACTATCAAGACATTATAGAGGAGAAATATGCAGGAGCGTATCAAAAATTTTTAGAAGAAGAGAATATTCAATTTCTTGGACGACACTTTTCTGGTAACAAAGAAATGAATGGAATAGGAAAACATGCGGTATTCCTTTGCTGAGATGGATCGATATGCTGTATGTATCAAACAGGATGGACACATTATCATGCTAATCAGTTCCCTAATTATGCATTTTCTGCCCGTTGTATGAAGAAATAATACGCTTACATATGATTTTATTTCATTATGGATATCTATGGTAAAAGAAATTTTTGATGCAGACAGCTTTCTTCAGGGTCTTCAAGATCAAGGGAATTCGAGGGTCTTGGATAGACCACAAGATCTAAGAGATCAAGAAAATATGAAATTCAGTAAAGAGGCTCATGCAGAATTTATTTACAAGAATTTCAAAAGTGAACAAGAAGGAGATAAGACAGTCCTTAAGTAGTTATATTTATTATAACAGGAGTTATGAATCCCCCCAGGAACTTTTGTTTATACCAGAGAGACAATAAAAGCCCAAACTCTTTGAGAGTTTTTATGCTGTCGATGGTATACCGGTAGGTATGAATGTTTCTTTGAGAAAGAAATTGACTTTATGATATAAAAATATATATTATTCAAAAATAAAAAAAACATGAAAAAGAATTTGTTTATTATGCTGGCTTTGTTCTGTGTTGCCATTTTCTTCATGTGGTCAATGTTGCATGAAGAAGAAAAAATAGAAATCATCTCCATTATTTCATCCATAAGTACCTCTTTATTGGTGTGGGTGAAAGAGAGTATACAATTCTCATCATGGAGAATTACACCATTCTATATGTTTGCACTAATAGCTGGGTTTACACTCACAAATCTTCCAAAAGGAAGAAGAATGAAAATGAGAAAATCCACGGTCGACGGAATATGGTTGTATGCGGGCTTTGGTGGGCTGATTACTCTTATTATAGGGCTCATCGGAGGAGCAAGAGTGGCGGTAACAAGTAACAACACAGCAGGTATTGTTGCTATGGTGGCGACAATTATAGCTTTAATGCTGGTTGATGATGAATCAACTGATTCCATTCTCGGTCATATTGGACTCTATCAGGCCCCTGGGTACACAGGAGTAACTGCCGAAGAACTAAACTTCGGACTCGGAGTTGTTTTCTCCACAAACTTATTGTTTGTTTCTATTGGATTCTCTGTGGGGATACAACAATTAATCCTAATTAAACCATTACTCTTTGGACTGGTGTTGGGGTTCCTCATGAGGTCAATTTACTGGATTATACCGAAAAAAAACATTATTTTTACTTGAATAGATCCCGGGGTATCCCGGGATTTTCGATAGTTGAATTTTTATAAAAAATGTTCTTATAAATTTCCATTGAAATTTGCTTGTAAATCTGCCCCCGAGATTTGCAAAAAGGGCAAAAATAGCTATAATAGAAGGGAATACTTTTATATTCCGCGCCTGCATGAAAAAAGCATTAATCATCGCATTAGGAATGATATGGATGTCTGGAGTCTACGCACTCCAAATTCCTGAAACAGAAAATTATATCCTCAATGAAGATGCTCAACAAGTCTTAGATACCCAGGGAATCAATGACCCTATCAGAGATGGTGCATATAAATTGATAGATACGGACGCAGCGACGAGTGGTACGGGAGAATTGGGTGGTATCGTAGGGGTAAATGACCAGATTTCTGACCATCAAACTGCCAAAAACAATACTCTTCAAGTGGTGAAAAATATAGTAAACTATGCACTAGCCCTATTGTCTCTTGTGGCATTGGTCTATCTAATTTTCAATGGATTTTTGATTCTGACTGCTGCGGGAGATGATACTCAATACAAAAATGGGCTCAAATCAATCAAAAATGCGATTATTGCTATCGCAGGAATAGGTGCAAGTTGGCTAATTGTTAGCTTTATCTTCCGACTGATTAATATTATTATTATTTAATTCTCTTGTATTAGCATGAAAAAAATACTCTTTGGAATAGGAATCTTCATATGCTCATCAGTAAGTCTAGTAACTTTTGCTATCGATGAACCATTTCCCTATGATGTTCAGTCAAATACACAATTATTGGGACAAGATGAGACTACAGATCTTTCTACTCTTATCAAAGAAGACGCGGTAACTCCATCAGATGGGATCCTTCAGACCTTAAGTAAATTTTTTAGAGTCTCGGGGACTTCTTATAACCCTGATAATACAGGATCGCCAGCACTCAATTATGTAAAATGGCTATTGAATATGGTGTTGGGATTAGTAAGTTTTATTGCATTGGTACTTGTAATCTTTGCCTTCTATTTGATCTTCTTTTCCAAAGATGAAGAGGGTATCAAAAAAGCGAAAAAGATACTGACGGGAGTCGCTATTGCACTTGCTATCATGGGAGTGTCTCGACTTATCGTAAGTTACTTCTTCGATATATTCACCACAGTTACATAATATTTTATTATTTAGATCTCCCCTATGGTATTTGATTTTAGCTCCAAAACAAAGATACAGAAATCTAGACAGGTAAACATGTTCAATACCGAGACCATGTTGCCTATTTCTGAAATCAAAAACGAAACTATCTTACTCAAAGATGGAGGACTCAGAGCAATATTGAGAATTCAGGGGCTCAATCTAGATCTCAAAAATTTCGAAGAACAACAAATTATTTTAGAACAATACAAGAAGTTTCTCAATGGATTAGATTTTCCTTTACAAATATTAGTCCGTAATACTTATCTCGATCTTTCTGACTATTTAGGCTATGTCAAAGATAATGTCGAACAGTTATTCAATCCTAACCTCAAGCAGCAAGGGGAAGCATATTACAAATTTCTCCAAGATATTGATCTTCAGCAAGGACTTATTTATACCAAAGAATTTTATATCATTGTCCCTTACTACGAAAATGAGGATGACAATAAACAGATAAATAAATCACGGCGAGAAAAGTTCCTCAATGTCCTCAGTGCAAAGGATAGTGTAGAGAAGATCGTTTCGAGATATAGATCATTTCTCAAAGGGAAAAATGGACTAGAAACAAGATGTGGATTGATAGCCGATGGTTTAGGATCTATGGGTATTCTTACAGAAAGAGTAGGGACTGCAGATTGTATCGCATTATTATTTCGTTGTTACAATCCATTGATTCATTCCTCAGAAGCAAAATTAGTATAAAAAATATTCCCCACCATACCCATCATTATATTTCCCTCGTAGAGACGCATTGAATGCGTCTCTTTTTATGGCAAAAAAATGGAGCCACATGCAATGTGGCTCTACATTTGGTATGGTGGACTAGTGGATTAATATAAAATTAATTTTGTATTATATTTCTTGCTTGCACAATATTCCAAACATTTTGCTTCTAGTTCATCGCATCTCTGGATCCATTTCTGTTCTCCTTCACCTCTTGCGATGACTTCTTTGTATCGATCTCTTCTTCTTCTAATCTCTTGAAGAGAGGCAATACTTACCACTTCATCGTCTGTGATGGCGTATCCTGCACAATTGATTCCCATGTCAGTAGGGGACTGATATTTGATCATATAATTTTTGTGGGTAACAATCTTTCTTGCAATATCCATCACGATACCAAAGGCTTCGATATCTCTATTATAATTTACAGAATCTATTTTATATGCTTTTTTGTGTAAAAGGTCCATTTCATTGTGGTCTCCAATGTCGGCTGTTGCAGCTTCATAAGCAAGATTTATCGGATGATGGAGTGGGAGATTCCAGATAGGGAAGGTTTCATATTTTGCATACCCAGATTTAATCCCGAGTTCATGATCTAGATAGATTTGACCAAGACAGGTAGACATTTTCCCACTACTAGAAGCAGCTCCTGTTACTAAAATAAGATTTTTAGTCAAAGGGATATGATCGTCACGACCAAATCATTCCTCGCTCAATACCATATCAGTATTAAATGGATATCAGTTGATCTTATATCTTTCCCATACTTTATAATTTTTTCTTTGAAACTCTTTCTCAAAATCAAGAACAATATCAAACATATGACCAACATCGATAGCATTGATCACGAGATGCGGTCTGATACCAATATTTTTTTCGATATTTCTGAGCATATTTCGTACATATTGTCTGAAATCGATAGATTGATTACTCAATTGTCTATCATCGATAATATCTTTTGCGCTTACACAAAACAAAACATCAGCCTGGTCTTTGAGCGCAGAGAAGATGTTTTTCTTAGATTCTGCTTGGAATCAAGGAAGTACTCTAGCCGCATGAGTATCGGACATAAACTTTCCTCAGATCTCTAGATAGAGTCTTCCTCCAGAAAAATTACTGATCCTATCGAGGATTTTCTCCCTTTGGAGTCTGAGATATTTATCTCCATCAAATCAGAATTTCTTGAATGGTAGAGTATCACTAGAATTGATCTTTGTCATCATCAAAGCAGTAAAATAAAAATGATACTCAATTGTATCCAGAAATGATGTATTTTGCAAATTCTGAAGAAGTTTTTTACTATATAAAGATTGCCTTTTGGAGAAAACGGGATGCTCTATATAAAAGAAAAATATACCACATGAAGAGTAATATATTTAAATAATTGGAGAAAGGTAAATTAAATCGAAAATGTATTGACTTTAAATAAACAATATATATTTTTATCAGCAAGAGATTTTACTTTTTATTCATATATGATGGTAAATATAAACGTTGAAGACAAACTGAATAGTGTAGTAGCATCAGAAGAAATTACTACTCTCGCTAAGGAGATTCATACCCTAATAGGAGAGGACTTCTCATCTATAGTAGCTAAGTTACAGTGACCTGATGCAGATACCTATCTCAAACAGATACAGAAAATAGCTCATGAAAGAAAAGAAGCATCTGAATTGCTTATAAGTATATTCCGTGAACCAGAGATTAATAAAGAAGCCATAGCGAAGGCAGTATATACTCTAGAAGGGACCGCTTTCAGTGATACAATGGATATATTAGATACTCCAGAAACACAAGATTCCTTCATGGACGGAAAAATAGGAGAAAATGCAGATCGATCAAAGAAAAACGCTGCAGAAGCATTGATTACAATGCTTGACTCTATACCTAAGGAAACGGTTGCAGAAGAAAATTTTCCTGCTTCTTATATAGATCCAGATAGGGAAACGCCAAGAAAGAGATAAAAAATATTTATGAATAACATAAAAGTTCTTTATGCTATTTTAGATTACTTAAATACTCACATGGAAGAATATGAATACAAGGTCTTGAGTTCTGAAGAACTATCTCTTCTCAACGAGTGGGAAACTATCACGGGAGAACCATTGGCTAGTTCAAGGGGAAAACTTATGAATCCTAAGTGGAGACAAAATTTTTTGGATGAAATAAATGTTGTCGCTGAACAGAAAAAGTCCACAATCGAATCCTTATTCGAAGCCTTATCCAAGGTAAGGACATCAGATGCTGAAAAAATTGAATCAAAAGAGAAAGAAGCTCCTACTATGGAGAAAATGTACGAAGAAATGAGAAACTTGATGGACGTAGATCTTGTGATAGAAGAAATATTCCAGAAATATTTACCTGCCATGCAAAAAAGCATAGAAGAACAAGCAAAGAAACTCGAGGTGTCTCCAACTTTTATGTTGATGATGCTAAGAGGAATTTCTCTTTTTGGATATAATCAAATTCCTGCAGGGTTTACGAGAGAGTGAATCGAAAATATACTCAAAGCGATGGAAGATCTATATAAACAAGCAAGAACGATAGGACGAACAAAAGAAAGGGTTTTCTGGAAAATTCAAGAATCACTTCAGGGAAAATAAGATTTATACAGGACATATTACATAAAAAACTATGCAAAAGACTTTCTAGTCCGCATAGTTTTTTATATTTTCTAAAAATAAAGGCAATTCGTGAACTGCCTCTACGTTACTTGTACATCAAGCTTTATGCATCAAGCATCAAGCTACTTCAAAAGTTTTCCATTGTCCAATCTAATGATGTCATCAGCAAATTTCAAAATATTTTTATCATGTTCGATCATCAAGATCGTATCTCATTTATTCAAAAACTCTTTGATTACCCTCAGCAGTTTCTCGATATCCGCGAAATGAAGTCCAACCGTAGGTTCATCAAGGAAATACATGGTATGTCCTTTGTACGACTTCAGAAGATGTTTCACCAGCTTCAATCTTTGACTTTCTCCTCACGATAAGGTATGTGCCGGCTGTCCCATCCTGAGGTAGCCAAGCCCAATATCGACCATTAATTGTAAGTCCTCTTTGATATGATCGATCTCATGGAAGAGTTCGAGCGCATCATCAATATACATTTCCAAGATATCAGTAATACTCTTACCCCTCCATTTGATACCGAGGATTTCTGGTTTATATCTTTTCCCATGACAGAGATCACAAGGAATATAGGTATCAGGGAGGAATTGAAGTTCTACCTTCTTATATCCATACCCATCACAGGCAGGGCAGGCTCATTTATTCGAATTGAAACTAAAATGACTCATAGTAAATCCAAGATATTTGCTATCAGAAGTACCAGCAAAAAGTTTCCTAATGTGATCAAAGGTTCAGATAAAAGTAGCTGGACAGGATCTCGGAGTTTTTCCTATGCTTGACTGGTCTACATAGATGACGTTTTTGATATCTTCGTGGCCTTGGATGGTATCTACGGCAAGGTCCTTGTAAAATTCTTGTAAAGCAAGATTTTGGAAGTGGCTATAGTCTTCTTTATGCATGACCGGGGCAGCTAAAATGTCTTGTCGAGTCCATCCTTTCTTCAGAAGCTGTAATCTGATATAACTCTGTACAAATTTTTCTTTTTCCTGTAAAAATCTGTAGAGGGTGGTATACATAAGCGTGGTTTTCCCCGCTCCAGACGGTCAGGTAATGATTGTAAAGCTTCCCAGTTTGATACTCACGTCAATATTCTGCAGATTGTATTTCGCTGCCTTTCTAATGTGGATCATCTTATTACTTGGCTTGTGGTCAAAGTTTACACGTACCTTCTTTTTCCCTTGGACATATTGAGCCGTCAGGCAATTAGATTCCAAGAAGTCCGCATAGGGACCATTGAACATCACTTTCCCACCAAAATCTCCTGCGCCTGGACCGATTTCTACGACCCAATCAGAAGCTTTGATAAATTCCTCATTATGTTCTACGACAATAATCGTATTGCCCATATCTTTTAACTTTTGGATGGCAATAATGGCCTTCTGGATCTCTCTATCATCGAGTCCGATCGTTGGTTCATCCAGGACATAAACGATTCCTGTTAATTTATTTCCTAGCTGTTTGGCAAGTCTAAGTCTCTGGATTTCTCCTCCGGAAAGGGTATCCATACCTCTATGAAGACTAATATATCCAAGTCCAAGCTCCAAAATTGTTTTTGCTCTATCACTCAGTGGATGTAAAATTCTATTGGTAAGGATCTTATCCTTGGTCGCATATTCTTGATACTTATCAAAGAATTCTACCAAATCGGATAATTTCATATGTTGAAGATCAGCAATATTTACTTTAGCTCCAAGCTCTTCTTTCTCTCAGATTTTAGCTTTCTGTTTCTCGCTCACGGTCAAAAATACATTCAGACTTTCCTTTTTGAGCTTAGCACCATTACACTCAGGACAGGTTCTCATATCCAACATTGCTTGAAAATCGACGGTAAGCAGTCCTTTAGTATACTGGTCTTTGATAATCTCTTCTATTCCTTTATAATACATACTGACAAATTTCCCTCCATAATTTACTCTCAAAAGTTCTTCATCTCCAAATAAGACGACGTGTTGAAACCATTCAGGAAGATCAGTCCAGAGCTGAGTCGTAGGAATGCTATATTTTTGTGCGAGCTTCACGAGCAAAGATTGTCCCAGATTGGAATCTCTCCATGGAATGATTGCCTTGGTATATTCACTCATTGGGTCTAGGATTTTATCGAAATCGATTTGCAAAATTTCTCCGATCCCATGACAATTTTCACACGCTCCTTCCTGTTTATTAAATGAAAAGTGTTGGGAAGTGAACTCTGGATAGGTTACATTACACTCAGGACAATACATTTTATCCGTAAATCGATGGATGCTTTTACCTTGAATCGGCTCATCATTCTCAGGTATTTTCGTTTTAGTTTTCTTAGATTTTTTCGCAGGAAGTGCTTCAGTGATGTAGATACCGAATTTCTTCGCTTCTCACAAAATCTTGATAATATCTTCCTTCAATCTTCCCAATTTTTCTTCAGAGACCGTGATACGATCGTAGATACCATAGATATTGAGCGGGAAATAATTGTCAGGAACATTAGGCGTCTCGAGATAGAAATATTCGATAGGTTCCAAATGTATTTTTGCTTCTTTCTCTTTTGTCTCTATATTTTCTGATTCATTTTTCTTGGGAGGTATTGCAGACTTTGCTCCACCGACCAAGAGGTAACGAGTAAATCCTTTCCCTTTTTCGACTCTATTTCTATTCTTTTTTACGAACTCATTGAGGTCTTCTTTGGCCTCTAGTACTCCAGATTCTTGGAGTAAATAGATCTTTTGCTCCATATAGTCTCCATGGATTTTGTCCATAATCTGTTCTACGGTCTGGGGCTTGATAATCTTTCCACAGCTATAACAATAACTATCTCCAAGCTTAGCAAAGAGTAATCTGAGGTAATCATCGATCTCCGTCAAAGTTCCTACCGAGCTTCTAGAATTTCACACTTTCTTATTTTGTTCGATCGCTATAGCAGGGGAGAGTCCGCTACAATAGGTGATATCTGGTCTTTCTCAGAGATTGAAAAATTGTCTCAAGTAGCTACTGAGTGATTCTATATATCTAAATTGACCTTCTTTATAGATGGTATCGAATGCGAGCGATGACTTTCCACTTCCAGAAACTCCGGTGATGGTGATGATTTTATTCTTAGGAAGCGTCACATCGATATCTCTGAGGTTATGAGTCTTGATCCCTTCGAAGACAATTTCAGAGCCGAAAGAGGCGAGTAATTTATCTGCTGATTTTTTTGTTGGCATAATTGAAATAGGGATTAAAAATTGCGGATTACGAATTACGGATTTGTAACTTAAAACTTAAAACAAAGATTCTGACTATTCTCCTATATATATAAATCTTTTCACTTCTTTCCCATCGACGAGAATGTTTTCTAGAAACATTTTTTGGGGTCTTACTCGAAGTGCATTGTTTCCAAAGTCTTGTGAGTCATAAAGTGCACGATAAACGACAAGATCTTCTAATGTTTCACTATGTTTTGCCACTCAAAGCACTTCATATGCTTGTCCTTTGTAATGTTTATATTTCCCTAATTGCATAGAATGACGATTAAGAAATAAAATTATTGGATATCGGCTCTCTGTTTGATCTTCTTCATTTTGTTTCTAAGTGCCATCTCGATATCTACATCCATAAGTTTTGCTAGGCGAATAGTCGTGAGGATCACATCTGCAAACTCGTGTTGCAAGGTTTCTGGCGAATATCTTCCTTCCTTTTCCTTCCTGATAAAACCTGTATGTCATAGTACTTCTGAACTGAGCTCTCCTACTTCTTCACTGAGTTTTACAGATTGGGCGAAGATTTTTTTTGTCCTATCAGCATCATGATGGAACGTTCACTTTCCCGCTTCAGATAATGTCCAATCGATGAATTCCAAAAGTTCTTTCATTTCCATAGTGATTTTTAGAATTGAGGTAAATTTCAATAGCCAATTCGTGAATTGGCTCTACGTTTAATTATTTATTTCCCATTGTAATACTTTCAAAAATTTAGGCAAGACACCATATCTAATAGATCCAGAATACTGATTTCCATAGCCATCGTAGACGTATTTAGGAGCATTAGGCTTCACGACTCCTCCCGTAATGATGCCCCCATTATACAGGGCAGAGTGGTTGACGAGTCCTGTGAAATCAAACGAGGTATATGTGAGATCCACTCAGAGTTTACTTTTGTATTGGGTCCACTTAGCTCTACTAAAGTCTATAAAATCCTGCACAGACTGGTAAAAAATTCACGTAGTAAGCTGTCCACTTCCATAGTCTTTACTCAATATTTGGAAAGGCCCATCGCCATTGCCAGGGAGATATCGTTTACATCCCGCTTCTCTATATCGAGTGGCTATCGTAAGTGCTGTGGGGAAATTATTAACGAAACTAATGGTATCAAGGTCTTTATAATAGGCAGTGCAGAGATCATTTTCTTTGATTTCTTTGATTCCGGTAGCGTATTGAGCTACAAAGTTTTGCTTCTGAGGAAGTGCATCCTGTTTGGCTTGTATTTGGGTCTCAGTTATGGTATCGCGAAGGTCTTGTTCTATCTCTCCTAGGACATAGGTGATTCCTGGATAAGAAGCGAGTTGTCACTTGATTTCTCCAAGTTGGACAGCATATTCCCGAAGATCTCTAAGATTTCCATCAGAGAGAGTAAGGAGTTGATTACGGACACTGCTTACCATAGCAGTATCTTGAGCAGTAGGCGTATATGCTCGACATGAAGAAAGAAAAAATCCTCAGAAAATAGCGAGAAATCAGACTAAACGTTTCATTGAACAGAAAAAAAAAGATAAATTCATCCATCAATATACTTTTCTCAGCAATCGATGCAAGCGTATATGAAAATTGCCGGGAGAAAGTGGAAGAATTAGCTTCAATCAGCTTATTGAAAAATCATTCCTCCCGGATTGAAGAAATAAAAAAAGCAACTAATGACACTGTAAAATACAAATATCATAAGTTGCTATAGAGATGAGCCTACCTAATTGGAAGCTCTAAGTTCCTAGCAAGAATATTGCTACTCCGACAAAAGCAGCTATAGCCCCCAATATAAAATAAAGAAACTCCCTAAGCCCTTGCTTTTCTTTATTGAATTTTATATAAAGTTACATTCCTCCAAAGAACAAAGCAACTCCCAAAAACTGGGAAAGTGGTTCTGTATTCATGATCTTTAATATTTTGTTAGTAATTTTTTTTATGAAAAAAATAATACATATATAAAAGTAAGAGTCAATAGAAGATTAAAATCTTGTACGGACGAAGCGGAAAAAAGTCCGGAAATTTCCGGACTTTTCAATAACAAAGAGATGTACTCATCTAAATTAGTGTGATTGTAATTTTTTTTTTGCTTCAGCTCTGGCTATGTTAAATCCCCAAATGCAGACGCCGTCTAACCATACTGTTATAGCTATTAGGCTAATCATAGCAAAGCTTGGATAATGAAAGTGAGGATTCGAAATTATTATCCCATAAAAAACATCCATAACAGCGACGATAAATAGTCCATAAACAAGTGCACTGTATTTTGTGCTATTCCAGCACCAGAGGATAAATAACCCCGCCCCGGAAAGTATAGCAATGATTGTTGTGAGGCGAGTAAGCCATGCAGGTGAATCCTGCCCCATAAAAGTTAAAATATCATTCATGATTCATAAATTTTTTGTTAGTAATTTTTTTTATGAAAATAATAATACATATATAAAAGTAAGAGTCAATAGAAGATTAAAATCTTGTACGGACGAAGCGGAAAAAAGTCCGGAAATTCCCGGACTTTTGAATGTTACTCTATGTAAGTTATTTTACCAAATGTATCTGGTGGTTTGCAAATTTGTAATAGATGGTTTACAAACCATTCAACATTTGGCATTCCCTCTACCATAAATTTGTCGCAGGGTCGGAGATGCTCCTTGAGCTTAGAGACATCATCCAGAAGTACCCTAGAGTGAAGAATAAAAAAAGGAATATTTTTATTTTTTTTGTCAAGAATTGCTTCTTGATAGTAATCCCACCCCCTAAAGAATCCCTGTTGTGTTCTTTCTTGGCCATCAGAGACAAAAGTGAGACCCAAAAGAACTGCTATAACCCGATGTTGTTGTTCTGGTGTCAAATGCAAATTTTCGGGCCTAGGGCATACAACAACTTCATATCCAACATTTCTTGCTCCGGCAAGAAGAGTTCCTCGAATTCTCTCATGAAAGTTAGTGATAACCAAGACAATGGGAAGATCAACGGTAGCTGTTTGTTTCTTCTTCTCTTTTTTTGGTTCAGAACGAGATGAAGAATGAGATGAAGAACGAGATGAAGAATGAGATGAAGAAAAATACCGTAGCAGCGTGAAAAGGATAGCAAGCAATCCAAACACAACAACAATGAGCACAAACACATAGCAAGAAGTATCCCCTTTCATGCTTTCGTCTCCTATTCCAACAAAAGCGGAACAGGTATTTGCAATACAAAAGAGTATCACAAATAAAAAAATGATTTTTTTCATAATGATAGTAAATTTTTGTTAGTAATTTTTTTTAACGAAAAGGATGATATATATACAGAAGGAAAAGTCAATGTATCTTATTGGAAAGAGAAATTAGTCAGTTCTATCCCCTTCTGGTTGAAAATAATGATTAGCAAGAAGTGTCTCATAGCTTGGAGCCTCTCAAGTCTGATAAAATGTCTTAGACTTTTCATTGGCATGATTTCCTCATGACATAAGCTCATGAAGTTTTCTCCTATGTTCTTTATTATTCTTCCCAGTTTTAAAGAAGTCGTCAAAATTGGTATAGTCATCTCCAAAATTACCTCTTGCATTCTTTTTTAGTCGCTCTTCCAATGCGCCTTTCCATGCTGTAGATAAAGAAAGTCCTCAATTTCTCTGTTTTCAGCGATTTATCGATTCTGCAAAGAAATCTCATCCTGATTTAGTGATGCCCTTGAGCTGCTTAATGTCATCATTATCCCAGTTGTCATAAAGCTTAAGGATGCTATTGAGTTTTTTATCGAATTTTCTATTTGCATCTCCAAATACTCAGTCTTTTTCCATGCCAAATCATCCCAATGTTTTTTCCTTGCTTTTGGATCTGAACGTGTCCACCTGATTGGCAGAGAATCAGCCGAAAACAGGTAAAGATTTGCTTGCTCCTTCGATAAATCAGGTCATGTCTTCCATCAACTTTTTCCCTGGACCTTCCCCAGTAGTCAAGGACCGTTTGATGAGATACCATACGAGGAAAATACTCAACAAAAAGATGATGAGGTCAGCAAAAGTATTTTGTACTCCAGAGGTAGTTTTTTTGAATAAAGAATCATTAGAAATCTCCAAAGAACTGAGTCATTGTACTTGGATAGAAGAACTATTTGTTGTTTGAGACATCTGTACTCCATTGAGAGATTTCCCTTGGATATCTGTCATAATCCTTTGGAAAGAGACAATCACGATGAGCGCAAATGAGAGACTCAAAACAAAAAGTACAGGCCTAAAAATAAGCCACAATAATGAACTTAGACTGAAGTTTTTGAATGTATCACCGAGTTTAAGTGTGTCCTTGAAGACATTAACCAACACCAATACAGGAGAGAGGATGATAAACATCCATAAAAACACTATTCTAATGAGGTTGGCAACAAAGAGTAATGCCAGTCAAATCGTATACATGATGATGACAAGCGATTTGAGGAGAAAGCCAATAGTGACTGCTTCTACAGAAGCATTATTCCCATTATTCATATACTCCTGGAACCTAAACGCGCTCATTCACAGAAAGATCAGGGGTCCGCTGACGGAAGAAGAGGTAGGCAGAATGCTTGCAAGGGCTTCGTCGTCCGAAAGAGGTGGGGCTGATTGATCAGAGGGTAGTTGAGTAATTACATTTTGGATGTCTTTGGTATCACTGAGTTTGATAGCATAATTTTTATTGTACATAGAGTCTCTGACACTGGTAGCTACCTGTTGGGTAAGCTGGCTATCTGTACCAAAGAATGTGGTGGGGAAGGAGCTGACTGCAGTCATAGCAATACTTGAAATATCCAAAACTGCACCCATAAGGAACCAGCTCGCTTGGATCAAGATTCCAGCAATCAAGGTCTTGGTAATCACTTTCTTCGCATCTAGTTTTCCTTTCCCTGTAATTCATCCAATAATCTCCCAAAGCAAAACTCCCATCAATGCAAAGTTAGCAAAATTTTTCATAATATTCCAGATCTTCCAAAGATAGATATCCAAGTGCATAAATGAGCCATAGACCCATTCATTAGTCATCAATTTCCCTGCAAGGATGGCAAGTACAATCCATCATCGAGAAAGAAGAGAAAGAAGTTTATGTAATCGGTTTTGTAATGTTTCGAGAGATGTAGGTTCTGTTCCCGCTGCAAAAACAGGTACCGTAAAAAAACATATGATACACAAAACGAAGAGTATCGTTTTGACTCTTTGGTGTCTAGATTGTGTTGGAGATAACCAAGATATCATAAGCTATGTCAAAGTAAAAGGGATTATTCCTTTATGGCTAAATAAGGTTTATCTGTGTTGGTTCTTGTATCTGTATTCTCTGAGATAGTAAACTTTCACTTACTTGTTGCGAGTTCCGTTCAGAGTAGGGTCTTGGCATAGGCTTGTGTAGCTTTGTTTGTATTGAGCTCTGTCTCAATTTGGTCTTTGTCCATAGGCTCTATTCTCTTTTTGAATTCCGCTCACCAGAGTCCTCCTAAGGTAGTGTAGGAGCTTGTTTTACTGTTGGCATCAATGTTTGGAGAAGTAGAAATAGTGCTTACAAGATTGTTCATATACTCACTAGTATTTAAGAAGTCGCCCTCGTTGATGTGGTCTTCTTCCTTTCTGTTTTTATTGATCGTCTCGGTAAGATTCAATCATCTACCCGTAGCAAGCCCTGTGGCAATCTGACTATATTGTTCCGTAGTAGGAGCGGCATTGCTAGAAAAATCTTTAGTAATAAATTTCTCCACGATAGCATCTTGTTCATTCTGTCTCTTGCTCAACCATTTGCTGGAGAGACTATTTCTGTTTCCAGGATCGATAGAACTGAGTGCCGTAAGTGCGCCAACCTTTTCTCCACCGCCATAGGGCACGATAGGGAGACTTCCCATCGCATTCTCTCAGAACTTCTGGATAGGTTCAGCAAATTGCTTCCCAAGTGAATTCGCTTTGATCGCAGCAAAGAGCACTGCCCACAAAAGCCCCACCGCCACAAGATTGACGATAAGCCAAGAAAATCGATCCAAAGATCCTCATCGAGTAAAGTTCTGGAATTCAAGCCCAAAAAGCTCCATGACAACAATTTTTTGTTTGTCTGTAGTGCTAGGAATCTGTTGAATATCTGGGCTAAGCGCAGTGCTTATTTGGGTCCCGGGTGTCGCAGGAGTGAAACTCTTGATTAAGGTAGAAAGGAAGATTAATGAAATACTCAAGGCAAAGACAGTGATCACAGGAGCAAAAATGACAGACAAGATATTCCCTAGAGAGAAACCTATCTTCTCTAATCATTTCTTGATAGCATCTATCTTAAACACTTCGCTAAGTACCAAAAGAGGTGATGCAGCAATGACCAACCAAAGAAATCCTACTCTGATAATCAAGACGACCGTCAAGGCAATCAGCGGAATAAGTAATGCCAAAGCAATGACCGCTTTGATGAGGACTTCTCCAGAAACTGCTCCTAAGGAAGTAATTGAAGTATCAGAGATTTGAGAAAAGTTGAGTAAAGAAGAATACATTGTCACCAAGACGCCAACGAATCCTTTGGAGCTGTTGACGATATCTGAGAGCGTAGTAGCATCGGTAGTATTTAGCCATGTCTTGCCTGCGGTCTTAGCAGGGGCAAATTTTGCCGAAGTAATATCTACGATATAGCCTTTATCATTTCGTTCTTCAATCGTAGCGTAGAGTACGCTTATTCCATCATTATGGACAAACATAGTATAACTTGCCTCCGTGTTTCCCGGAAGATCAAGAAAGGCTTTTTTGAGTCCTATTTCATCGAAAGGAATGACCGTATTGCCAAATAAGACGCAATATCCTACTTGAGTGCCAGAAGTAGTCCTTCCTACAACATATTTGGCACTGGAGGTAGTGTCTCCATTGTCACTCATTGCACAGGAAGAGAGAAGAATCTTTCCCGCACCATAGGTGACTTCGTAATTGGTGCCTTTCTGGGTAATATTGCTAAATTTATTGAGATCAAGTTTTGCATTTACAGAAAGAATTTTCTGGTTTCCTATATCTGTATTTCTCATGACGCTGAGTGGCAATCCACCAACTGCATAGGTAGCAACAGTAGAGACATCAATCAGTGCAGCAGTCAAAAACCGACTTGCTTGGATCAATACACCAGCAATCAATGTTTTCTTTATAATCCCTAATGGAGATTGTTCTTCTTTGAGCGATCCCATACCAGAATTGCCAAAAATACTCTTAAGAATAGCAAAGAGAACCAAAAATCAAAGGGTGAAATTGGCAAAGTTTTTTATAATATTCCAAAACTTCCACAAGGGGGCATCTAGGTGAAAAAAAGATCAATACACAAGCGTATTATCCAAGGCCCATCCTGCAAGGACAAGTAATGGCCAGAGCAGGACATACACCATCTTGAGTACGATATCTATCATCTGTATCGTATCCAAACTATTGACCTGACTTCAAACATTGGTGATAGTCTGTATTTGTGTACTATTATTTTGTGCGGTGGAAGATGTTTGTGCATGCACTTCAGGTATTCATCCAACATTTCCTTGCAAAAATATTCCAGAAAGCATAAAAATTGCAAAGAATCAGACAATTTTTTTTCGAGAGAAGGAAATCCATGAAGATGAGCGAATGCGCATATGATACCTAAGAAATAAAGTCCAAAGAACTATACCTCAAGTATATCCCGAAATCTTGTATTTATCAAATAAAAAGCTATTTCCACTCCTTATATACTTGCAAAAAGAGGAAAAATAGATATAGTATTGCCCGTATGGGAGTTGTAGGTACTTAATGTTAAGTTGTAAGTGTTAAGTGCTAAGTAAAAAAAACTCCATAATTCAACATTTAGCACTCAACATTTAACATTATTTCTGAACTATGTTTATCAATATTTCTAGCGATCAAGTGTATATTTCTGATGGGCAAAGAGCGGAACATCTCTCTCGTAATGGGATAGAAAACGTCTTTGGTCCCTTACTTATCCAGTGGCAGAAGGAATCTCCTTTCGATACCGTATTTTTACTCAATGGTCCCGGAGGATTTACAAATCTGAGAGTAGGATCTCTGATCTTAAATACCCGAAATCTCATAGGAGAACCAAAACTGCAGATCTACGACGTCGATAAACTGACCGTCTACGCATATCTGGTTCGTGAAGGTTTGCTCCCTTCTAAAGGGATTATTTATCTCGGACAAAAGCATAATGTCTGGCTCATAGATTTTGATAAAGATCCAAGTGACCCAGCATATTGTAGTACTATCCAACAATCACAATTCCCAGAAGAAGCATATTTCTTAGACGAAGTGTATGATGACAGCTATTGGCAAGCAGGGCAGGAGAAAATGGTCCATTTCACGCAAGAAAAAGACCAATTACTCGCTTCATTTCAATGAAAAACACAAAAGATAACCCCCCAAGCGCTCCATCTTACTGCGACTGGTCATGTAGAAGCAAAATATATGATAGACCCAGTGATGAACTAATAACTAATAACTAACAGTGAACAGCGAAGGATTTTTTATCTAAGGTCTAAGATCTAAGCTCTAAGATCTAAGCTCTCCCATCTCTATCCATAATAAGCAACTTTTAATTTAATTATCCATCAGAACATGAGAAGACAAGAATCCATATTAGCAATAGACCGATGAAGTAGATATGTAGGTCTTGCCTACAAAAATAATGATAGCGAAGTAATTTTCCCTATCGGGTATTTGATGAATGATCAGATGATTTTTTTCCATATAGGAGATATGTTGACCAGATACAATGTCCGCAAAATTATGATAGGACGACCTGCAAAACAAGAAGATGTTCAACAGAAAATCATAGCATTTATGCAAAACCTCGATTTCATTATCGATAAAAATGAAGTAACGATAGAGAAAGTAGAAGAGGATTATACCAGTGTCCAATCAGGAGAAATCGTTTCCAATTTCAAAAAAAATGCCGCTTCCGATACCGTCAGCGCAATGCTGATTCTCGAAAGGGGAATACAGAAGTAGCTTAAAGCATGAAGCATAAAGCTTGAAGCTAAAGGGGATACCCACAGTGAAAGAAATCTTATTTTAAATTGTTGGAACTTTAAATAGTAAAGAAAAATATGATCTACCAGATCAAAAATGATCCACAATATTTTTATAGGACAAGCATCAAAGCATTGGTCCTTGATACTAATGGAGACTTTTTGCTTTTGCAGGAAAAGGATGGAAGTCGATCATTGCCTTGATGATGACTGGCACATGGAGATGACTGTGAACAGAGTCTAGAAATAAAAATATATAAAGAACTCTGAGTGAAACCATTAAAGATAGCAAAAAATCCGTGTTATTTTATCACAGCGATTGATGATTATGACAATGAAGAATGGAAGGCAAATATACTTTATGAAGTGAAACTTCCAGATCAAAATTTCAAGTTATGAAAAGATGAAATAGCATATCGTTTCTTTTCCAAGGAAGACGCACTAAAAGAAAATCTTACGAAAAATACGATCGAATTTGTCCGTGTGTTTGATAAGGAGAATCATTAAGTCCTAGGTCTTAACCTTTAAGTCAAAAGAATTGTTTATACGTAGAGACAGTTCACGAACTGTCTTCCATAGCCAATTCATGAATTGGCTCTACGAAAGTTTTTTATAATTCTATAATTTCCAATCATTTCACTTGCGAAAACATATCTTCGGGTAGTGATGTTACATCATAATTTTGTCCAAGTTGCAGATCGATAGGGAGACGAAAGAGCACAAGCGCATGCTCTTTTTTTGCTTGTTGTAAGTGATGCATATCAGTAGTTTCTAGTCACAGAAAATCAGAAAAAATAACGAGTGCTCTTCTCTTTTTATTTTTTACCATCTCGTGCAGAAAGGAAGAAACTATCGTCTGATAAAATTTCTTTCTTGGTTTGCAGAGGGAGGGGAGTTGTGTGATGAGTTTTCTCACTTTATCATAGTCTTTTCAAATGGTTATTTTCTTGAGACGAGAAGGACCAAATCACCAGAGCGTAGATTCCGGAACAAAAATATTTAGCAGGCCACCATATCTCGTAGCATACTGCAAAAGTTCAGTCATTACTTCATGAACACGTTCAGACTGTAATTTCTTTTCTACACTACTACTCCAGTTATAATTGATATCTCGCAAGACGTCTATAGTGATGGCCTTTTCTTGATGGTAGACTGTGCTGTACAGTTCTTGATGTTTGGCAGAAGTTTTTCGATTGATCGTCTTGGCACTATCGCCAGGGGTGTAGGGTCTCACATCATTCATCTCGCTACCGATACCAGAAAAAATACTTTGGAATTGACCAAAATACGTTCAAGCAATGGGGCGTTTGGGGCTAAGACGAAAAGGAGTTTTCATACAAGCAACAATTTATTTCATGATAAAATAGACGATCACGGAAACGCTTGCACAGAGCACACTTCACCAAGCGAGATCGATGAGGGTGATATGGAGAGGTCGATGGGTGAGGGTAGCAAGATTGGTGAGGTCATAGGTAGCATAACTCATGAGTCCAAAAAGTGCTCCATAGATCGCGGCATGACTCCAAGAGTGTTTTTCTAGTGCAGGAGAGATGACGAAAAGTACGATTCCTAGAGCGAAGATAAGGTAAAATATCCCTGCAGCGATTCGATTTATATCAGTCTTCATCAAAGTGCCCAATCCTTGTTTATATAAATTCTTCGCAATCAGGCCAAGTCGGATGCCATCGATGCCAAGAAATACCGCAAGCGTCAAGAGATAGAGTTTGATCATGCCAAAGAAAGAGAGGATAAAAGTCATACCCGAGCTTATGCATTCATTCCTGCTTTTCAATCAAAAAAGGCCCCCAAAGATCAATACAATCAAAGGAGGCCCATAGTAAAAACAAAAACAGATTTCTTAAATTATAATCAACGATGCTCCAGATAAAAGCATAACGATGATTATTATTGCTACAAAAAGAAGGATTGATTTCCTTCCGAATTTTTTAGCCAACAAGGCTAATGTTGTGATACTCATTATTTATTAAATTTTGTTATTTTTTCTATTTCAGGTCAGGACAATAGCTATTCCAGAACGAAAAGCAATTTTTACTTAAGGTTAACTTTAGATTAGAAGCCAAAATGATACAAAATATGTCTAATACCACCATTTAGTGTCATCCTTATATATACTAGGCATACAGAAGATATGTTTTTCTGTAACTAAAAAGCCCCTGTTTATCCACAGAGGTTTTTTAGAAATACAATAGTTATGGAACAGACGATGGTTCATCTATTCTCTGCCTTGCCCATATACAAGCAGGACAGTTGTTTTCAGCAAGCTTTTCGATTGCTGTAACTGTTTGCTGAAGATCTGCTTCGGCTCCAATAAATTTGGGGCCTAAGCCTAAAGAATATAAAGAATGTTTTTCGAGGAATGAAGCCTCTTCAAGTAATTTCTTATATTCTTCTTTCAATGAATCAGGTATTAATACCTGATGTTGTACCTGTACTTTGCTAGATTCTGTAGTCCTATCAAAGAAACTACTCCTTCCAATCAGGAAAGCGGCAATTGTAATGATAATCCATAACCCGCCCTTAGGGCGGAGGAAGAACCATTTAAACAATTTCTGAATTCTTCTTTTTCTTCTAAATTTATTGAATTTTTTCATATATATTTATGTTTTTTGTTTTTGTCGACTGAAAGGCGTCAACATCCCCTTTTTTATTTTGAATAATGAGGATATATATTTAATTTATAAAGTCAACAAAAAAAGCCAGAAGAGAAGGTACTCATTCGGGCTTTATTACTAGGAATAAGATCGCTAGCAAGAGTACTTCCATGTTTATCTGTCCTATAATGAAAATAGAGACAAGAAAAGCGAGAAAGTACATGATAATAGAGAATATTGTTTTCATAGGTATTTTTATTTGAATATATTATAGATATAAGAGGATATAAGTCAATAGGTAGGTGGGGAGGATATTTATCCATAGATTTCTTTATTGTAACATTGCTCACAATAGACCTTACGCGTATCAGTAGGTGCATATTCTGCTAAAGTTTCCTTTCCACACTGAGCACAGGTATAAAGATCTAACCATCTATTGGGCATCCTTTGATATCTTCTTTTATCTCTCATATCAGGATGTAAGGTAGGCAAGGGAAGATGATATTTTCTATAAAATTCCAATTCCAGTTTCATAATCCTAAATGGCCTTCCTGTAACAGAGCAGATAATGACTTTCTCCAAGATATCATCAGCGACATCATTGATATCATTAGGTAATTCATGCGCTGGTATCGCAACTACACGTTCAGGCATATTTATTTCTAGTTCTTTATTTCTTCGCTTAATTTTTAATTTCTCCTCACCACCAAGATCTAATACTGCATCAGAGATAAACGCTTCAGGATCGAGAATCTCAACAGTCCCTATTCCATGGGCATTGAGCGGATGAAGAGTGTCTCAGATTTTCAACTGTTTGATAGGGAATATACTATTTGCTACAGAATCATTGTAGGGGAAGGGGGAAACTTCGGTAGCAAAAAATTCTCCCCATTGTCATTTGGACTGTAGTTCCTGGATGATTGTCTTTGCTAAGATTTCCCATTCTGCTTCGGGGTAGGGCGTATTGAGGATATAATGACGTTGATTCGTTAGCCCAAAACATCCTAACATATGAGCGCCTCATCTCGTATAGTAATCATAATAGGAATCATTCATTTCATCAAAATTAGATCCAATAGCTATACACCCATGCATCTTAGTGCTTCCTATAGCATTGTAGGATCGTTGTGAGGTTGATGAAGACTCAAAATCCATAAAGTTTGCTCCCCATCAGGCAACACCAGAATACATGCTATCATTAGCATCGTCAGTCCCGAACCCAAACAGGGCATTCTTACTATTATTAATCTGTGTTCCAATACAATTTTCCACATTTACATTACGAAGTGCTCTACGTGGAAATGAGTCGAGAAATTGTTGATATTCTTGCAAAACTTCTTGCAGTCCATCAATGGTCTCTATCTTTTTCTGATATGTAGCAAAGAGTGATTCCCATTCTTCCTTTTCTAACTTTTTATTCTTGAAAATATATTCAGCATTATCTAGTCCATGACCAAAAAGCACATTCTTACAGTTTTTGAGATCATTAGAAAACCATGTATTGTAGCAGTCTTTCAGATGCATACAGTAAAAAAACTTAAAGCTAGAAAACACCAAAATCGACTCATATCCAATCTCACATCTGATAGCCCCATGACAGTCAAATATATATTTAGACATAACATCATAGGTAGTATACATAGAGTTTTCCGAGTTTTGACCTCATGCACAGAGATAACAATTTTTTTCTTGAAAGGTCTGATTACAATAGTCAGAATTTTCCGATGCAAGGACATACCTAGAGAGATAAGGAACCGAAGTCAGAAGCTTTTTTACATCATGATGAAAGTCTCCACTATAGAGAACCCCGTATTTGGAGAAATCCTCTTCATGCCATTCTTTGGGTCATAGGACATCTCTTACACTATCATGGACAATACTGATTTCTTTTTTGCTAGACTGTTTGGTCTGTGCTAAATAGAATTTTTTCTCATTTCTAAAAAGCAACCTGATAAGCATACGTACCCGATAGGCATATTGGGGAGTATCAAGCATAAATTTTTCTGTTCCGATGCTAGGAGATATCTTCTCCAACATTTCCTGTTCCATCTGATAGATAGGAAACACTTCTCCACTAGCTTTACAGGTTTTCCGCTCTACAATAGGCTGCTTCGCCTGCTTGGAAATAAATTCATATACTTTTTTGTCCATAAGAATTATGCAAAATAAATAGGATGGGCTTGCGGGTAAGGTACGGTCGCGACCGTACCCTACGAAGCTGGGAAGCTATCCATAAATTTCTTTATTATAACATTCTACACAGTACATTTTGTAGGTATGCTCTGGTCTATGCTCTTTGAGTACTTCCTTCCCGCATTTATCACAAGTATCGAGATCTAAGAATCTTAGTGGGATTTCCTTGTAGATCTGGACGTCTCTATACTCATAATGTGTAGTAGGCAAAGGCAATCCGTATTGTTTATAAAAATCAAACTCCATAGGCATAATCCTAAATGGTCTTCCTGTCTTCTCACAGATGATGACTTTGTTACATATTTCTTGAGTTGCATCATCGATATTGTCCGGCAGATCTGCTACCTGGAGTACGTCTACATTTGTAGGAATATTGATTTCGGATTCCTGAGTTCTCCACTTAATCTTGAGCTTCTCTTCGCCTCATAAGTCTAATAAAGCATCTGAGATAAATTGTTCAGGATGTAATACTTCTACGCTACCTATTCAATTGGGATCTATGATGGTAGTTGTATCTCATATCTTCAACTGTCTGATAGGAAAAAACTTATTAGCCTGAGTATCATTGTAGGGGAATGGAGATAATTCTGTAGCAAAGAATTTTCCTCGAGCTTTTTTATCGATAAGTTCTTGAATGATTTGTTGAGCTAGATTTTCTCGCTCTTCTTTGGGATATTCTTTGTTGAGAATATAATAGGATTTATTTTGGACACCAAAGCATCCCAAAAGATTATTTCCTCCTCTGGTATAAAATCCATAGTAAGAGTCTCTTATTTCACCAAAATTGGATCCCATACAAGCACATCCGTACGTTTTGGTACTTCCTATACTATTGTATGATAGTTGGGAGAAAGAACAAAGATCTACATCCATCACATTTTGTGCGAAGCCCTCATTTCCACAATATCGGCAATCGTGGCTTTTTTCAGTCCCGAATGAGAGTATGATACCATTGCTATTGTTGATCTGCGTACCTCGAGATTTTTCCTCATTGAGATTGTGAGTACATTCATGAGGACAGGTATTTTTGAATTCTTGATATTCTGCTAGGACTTCTTGCAAACCGCTAATCGTCTTGATTTTTTTTGAGTAGGTGAGGAAAATTGCCTCTCGTTCTTCTTTGGTATATTGTTTATTTTTGAAGATGTATTCTTTGTTACGCAAAGCTACACCGAACAGAATATTCTTACAATTTTGTAAATCATAAGCAAATCGTACATTATAACAGTTGAGCAGATATGTAGCAAAGAATGATTTCATACTCATCCGAACATGGATACTTCTATATATGATTTCACTCTTCAATGTCGCAAATGAATCTATACCATATTTAGATCGTGCATCATACAAGCAATAGAGACAGTCTTCACTATCTTGTCATCCTGCATTGAGATAACAATTCTTTTCATTCAACGATTGATTACAATATTCGGAGTTTTCTGAATTTATTACGAGCCTTGGTAAATAAGGAACACTCTCCAAAAGGCGCTTCACATCACTTGGAAAATCACCACTATAAGGAATCCCATATTTGGAGAAATCCTCATTATGCCATTCTTGGACTGGCATCAATCTCCTGATGGAGTCATGGACTATACTGATTTCTTTTTTATCGAAACCTTGGCATGCTACCGAATACAGTTTCCTTTCATTTCTAAAAGTCATTCTCTGAATCATTCTCACCCAATAACAATACTGGGGCAGGGAATAATTCATCTTCTCCCCAGCAATAGTGGGGGACAGTTGTTCTAAAAGATCTTTCTCCCCCTGATAGATAGGAAACTCTTCTCCACTAGCCTTACACGTCCTCCACTCGATGATGGGGTCATTAGCTTGGGCAGAAATAAATTCATAAACCTTTTTGTCCATGGTTATTTCGTTAGCTTTCTAAAAAATATTTTGAGTTTAAACATCCACATGCCTCGAAGCATTTTGAGGAGCATCCTTATTTTTCTTGTTTTGAAAGATGTGTTTGCCATCTGCTAGGGGTCATAAATAAAACTATCCATAAATCTCTTTATAATAACACGCACTACAATAAATAGTTTCTGGTCTCTCAGGAGCATATCCCGTACGGATTTCAGATCAACATTTCATGCAATTCCTCTCAAATAATTTTCTCGGTGTCTTGAGTGCAAGTCTTTCCAAATGGCGTTGATCAGGATGTTTCGTTGGCAAGGGAAGGAGATATTTACGATAAAATTCTAGTTCTTGTTTGATGAGTTTAAAGGGTTTGCCTGTCACTTCACAGATAATGACAGCGCTAAGAATATCATCCGTGGCCTCTTGGATAGGTGGAAGATCACGCGCTTGTATAACACTGCATCCCTCTGGAATCTTAGTTTCTACTTCCTCATGTCGCTTCCATCCCTTGGCAATGACTTCTTCCCTGCTGAGAGGATAATATACCTGAGCCTCCGTCTCGTTATATCAAAAAAGACTCATATGTGAAGGGAAAAACTCACCCCATTCTCAGTCAGCTTCCATCCTTTCTATAATCTGAGGAACTATCTTTTCATACTCTTCTTGCGTATATTGTGTATTCAAAATGCAGTACTGTTTGTGGCGCATACCCACACAACCGAAACAGTTTGTGCAACAATGGCAGGTATCTGAATAGAAAACGTTGTTACTTTGAAACGCTACGGAAGAACAGAAATACATAGAAGAGGAGTTGAAGGTATTTTCACATTCATAAGCGAGCTGGGCAGCAGCTTTCGTAAAGACGGCTCATCATAAATACTGATCCATACAATCCATTGCGTTTGCAGTATCATAACAATATCTAGAGTCTTGCGCGAGGATAGTATCGAAACAATGGATACAATTTTTACAATTATTGAGATAATCTCCTGATGAATCTTCTGTCTGTTCGATAAAGCTGGCATTCACAGGAACCTTACTTCTCAATCCAGTAAATTCTTTCTTCGTTTGAAGGAGAAACTCTGTATCGTGAGCTAATCTTTCCAAAATTTCTTTATATTCAGATTTATTATAAGATTTATTGAGAAAATGATATTTTTTGTTTCTCAACCCTATACAATATGCCGAACTATCTACACCAAAACAATCGATGAGATACTGAGAATTGAAGCAATCTTGAGCATTGAAACAATAAAAACACTCATAACAATTTTGAGTTTTGGTACATTGATAACAATTATGACAGCTTATCGTCCACAAGCAATCTACACAATTCTTACAGTAGCCAATAGTAAATCCATAGTAACAATTTACATTTCCATAGGTAATGAAGAGAAGGTAACAATCCTTATCCTCAATCACATTATTCCCATATTCAGTATTTTCAGTTCTCTTATTATACGTAGAAATTCTTGGAACTTGATGGAATAAGTTCTCAAATTGAGAAAAAAAAGTCTGCTTAGGATCATACTCCATTGCATAGTTCATAGGGTCTCGAGCATCAGATCGCCATGCTTGATAATGATATACAGGGAATTTTTTATCAGGAGAATACAGTGAGATGATACGTTTTCCTGTGAGATCACAGGTGCCATGATATAATTTTCTTTCATTTCTTCGAGCGACTCTTCTTTGTTGACGACAATCAGGGCAGCGTGTGGGGTGGGGAAGCGGATATTCGACCCCTCCGATACGAGGAATAAGTTTGTGATATAAGACAATATCCTGTGCTGTTATCGAAAAAGATTCCTCACATTGAGCACAGATTTTTGTCTCTACAATTTCTTCGACCATTTTCTTAGGAAGAAATAAAATTATCAATAAATTTCTTTATTGTAACACTCCTCGCAATACACTTTTCCTTGGTAGTCGCTAGGATAAATGCTCAGCATTTCAACTCCACACTTGTCACAATTTCTCAAATATAATTCCCTTCCAGGTCTTTGTTGTATTCTTTCTTCACGTCTTATATCAGGATGTTTATGAGGAAGAGGAAGATGATGTTTGCGATAGAAGTCCAATTCCAATGGCATGATTCTAAAAGGTCTTCCACTAATCTCGCAGACAATTGCTTGCTGTAAGATATCATCACTGACATCATCGATAGACATTGGTAAAGTAGATGCTTTGAGAAGCTTTATGCTATCAGGAATATTAACCTCTTTTATTCCTGTTCTTCGTTTGATTTTTAATCTAGTTTCTCAGATATGGAGCCAAGCATCAGAAATAAATTTTTTAGGATCAAGAATTTCTACACTTCAGATTCCATGGAGATTAATTTCTTCCGTTTTTCAAGAATACATAATTTCTTTGATAGGATAATAGTCATATGTTGCACTATCATTATAAGGCAGAAGAGAAAAGTCTGTAGGAAAAAATTCTCCCCACTGATTATCATCTTGCATCTGCTGGATTAATTGGGGAACAAGAGTTTCATATTCTTCTTTGGTATATTGTTTATTGAAAATACAGTATTCTTTTTCTTTTATATTTACACAGCCAAAACAGTTTTTGGATTTTTTGGTCTCAATACAATACAAAAGATTTTCTCCCTTCCCAATGATAGAAGAACACCGAATATGCTGGGAATATCTTCCTACTTGCGTTGAATTGTACATAAGGAAAGACTCATGCCCATACGAATCTACGTCCAAACAATCTTGACTGGATTCCATAGCATCACAGTATCTCATCTCCTGAGAATTCATAGTATTGGTACTACAAAATATATTATCAGAGAATCTAATATTTTCACCAATACTGTGTTCGGAATGCAAAAGATGAAGATTTTTTCTGATACTTTTTTCCTGGATGTGCTTCCATCATGCGGCGGGGTGATACCCGTTGTTCTGGAGCTCCTGAAATGCCTTTTCATATTCCTCTTTGCTTACAGGAGCGTTGAAGATATAATATTGTTTTTGTTGTAAGTTGGTGCTAAAGAGACAGTAATTACAGCCATGACAATCTATCAGATAGGCACAGTTGTTACACTCACTGCAATCATAACAATGAGTACATTTGTACAATCATTTTACGTCGACGCATCCATAACATTCTTGGCTATCAACGATATTGAGACAATCAAATACTTTACTACAGTCATGAGACTTCGTACAATAACATGAATTTTCTGTGGTATTGGAATCAAAAAGAAAATAGCAATTTACGACATCTGCAGTATAGTTGGTATACTGTGCATTGTGCTCCAAATTGGAAAATGATCAGATCAAATCTTGATAGGGCGTTGTATGGATAAGTTTTTCAATAGGAGTAAAAACATTCCCTCCGGTATAGTCTATTGCATAATCGGTATATTCCCATGCATCACTTGCTCGAGCTTCATTGGTAAATACTTTCACTTCACTTTCCGGAGCAAATCTTGAAATAATAGGTTTCCCCGTAAGTCCACAGACATTACGATAAAGATGATAATAATTGATAAACAAATATCTGAGTTGTTGTCTTGCTTCTGGGCAGAGCGTAGGAAGCGGGAGGGGATATCTCTTTCCAGCAATTACTGGACTTAATTTCTCCAACATATCGATATCTCATTGAAAAATAGGGAATTCTTTCCCCGTTCGTTTACACGTTCTCAATTCGACGATGGGATCTCCCGTTTTCTGAGAAATAAATTCATATACTTTCTTGTCCATAGGGAACGACTAAACAGTAAAACACTGAATCAATTAACACCCCCGGTCCCTGTCATCCCGGCGTTAAGTATTGCGGCCGGGATCTACCGGGGGATTTGTTGACCATAAGATTCCGGCTGCAGTCCGGCTCACCGGACAATAACGCCGGAATGACAATGAATGCGATTATCCATAAATTTCCTTATTGTAACATTGTTCGCACCATACGGTATATCCAGAATCTGGAGCATAGACAGAGAAAGTTTCTTGGCTACAATGGGCACAAGGGATGATATGATAGGCTTGAGGCATTCTCTTTTTGAGCAGCTCTGCTTTTCTTACATCTTGATGTTGGGTAGGAAGAGGAAGATGATGTTTTCTATAAAAATCTAATTCTTGCTGGATAATCCTAAAGGGTTTTCCTGTTTTTTCACAGAGAATAATTTTTTTGAGGATGCTTTCATCGACCTCTTGGATAGTGAGGGGTAAATCTTTTCCAGAAATTGTTTCCAATCATGGGGGAGTATTGACGGAGTATTCTAGATCTTGCCGTTTATATCCTCTGGAAAGTGCCGTCTCCTTGGAGAGCGGATGAAACATTTGAGCGATAGTCTCATTGTACCCAAAGGTACTCAGCTCAGCAGGAAAAAACTCTCCTCGTTCACCAGCCACCTGCATCTGTTGGACAATCTGTGCAACTAATTTCTCGTATTCTTCTGGAGTATATTGTTTATTCAGAATGCAGTATTTTTTATGCTTAATCCCTGTGCAGCCAAAACAATGCTGACAATCATTTACATGCTGACAATAATAACATTCATTCGTTCCATATTCTCCCGTCAAGATAAAGGCAGATTTCATACCAGAAAATCAAATAGTCTCGAGCGTAAATCCAACCTGGGTCGTCGCATACCCATCATAGACAGGTCCCTCCTTACTCATTCCTGTGAAAGAAGAATATTTATTATCCAGTCACTCCAGCACGACCGAACAGAAAATATTATTCTTCCCATTTTGTACGTAGTTCGCGAAACATCATTCTGCTCAGACATTATTTACATTTTTTCTGGGCGAAGTATGGACAAGCTCCTCAAATTTCTTCTGAAATGCCAAGCGACTTGTTCTATCTTTCAAAATTTCTTTCGCCATGACTTCATACTCCTCTGGGGTATATTGTGTATTGAGGATACAATATCTCGCAGTCTGGAGATTTACACATCCTAAACAATAATCACAGTTGTTACAAAAGGAAAGGAATGAAGAATATTTACACATATTACTATGGTCAGCATAGGCCGTTTCGAAACATCCAATACAATGGATGCACTGATAGCTATGTTGGCAAGCGGTATTAAATGCTCCATCGACATCATAGGTTGATTTGACGGGGATCGAACTATACAGACAATTTTCGGATCGTGCGGATCCCATCACGAGATAACAAGACTTGGAATAGATTCCATAGTTGCAGTATTCACAGTTCTCCATACTGTCTACGATATGGAGTGATTTTTTGGGAACAGCTCTATTGAGAGATTCGAAATTTCCAAAAAATGATTTACCAAAATCATAGTCTCTTCCATAGTCCATTGCATCCCAGGCATCAGAGTACCAGACCTTTCGATCGTAGATAGTATATCCGCAATTTTCTGGGTACATCGACATCATAGATTTCCCAGTCTTGTCGCAAGTTCTGCGATAGAGTGACCATTCATTTCTTCGAGACATTCTTCTTGCTTCTCTTTCCTCAGGGCAGAGGGTAGGGGTCGGCATAGGAAATTTCTTCCCGTCAAATGTCGGACTGATCTTCTCATAAAAATCTACATCTGACTGAAAAATAGCAAAGGGCTGGCCACTGACTTTGCAGGTCTTCCGTTCGACGATTGGGTCAGAAGTTTTGGTAGAAATGAATTCGTACACTTTTTTGTCCATAATATACCTTGAGACGATAAATATCTTCCGTAGAGACACGATTTATCGTGTCTGTTCTCCATATGTTTTGAGACGCCATAAATGGCAGTCTCTACGTGGAATTATCCATAAACTTCTTTGTTATAACATTGTTCGCAGTACACATTCCCATTGTCCTTATATGGCGTGAGACATTCATCATTACATTTTTTACAATGTATGAGATACAGATCTTTGATCGAAATATTATCTACACGTTCTTGAAATCTTACATCGGGATGCTTGCGAGGAAGGGGTAATTTATGTAAACGATAAAACGCAATCTCATTGGGAATCAATTTAAATGGTCTTCATGAGACCTTGCAGCGAATAGCTTTATCTGATAAATATTTTTCATCATATTGAGAAAAATCCTGTAAGATTTCTACTCCAGGAGGGATATTCAATTCTACTGTTCTTGGTCTTCGGGTATATCCTTGTGCTCTCGCTTCTTCTTCGCTAAGCGGATCAAAAAACAAAGCCAAAGACTCATTATACGCGAAAGGACTCATGCTCTGGGGAAACCACAAACCCCAGATCCCATCAGCTTCCATTTTTTTTATGAGTTGAGGGACAAGGATTTCATAGGTTTCACGGCTATATTGTTTATTGAAGATACAGTACTGTTTGTTTCTCAGTCCAACACATCCTCGGCAATCCTTACAATGGTGGCACATCTCGCTATATCGCACATCACTACAGGACCAGCAAAAGATAGAGAAACAGGTATGATAAGAATGATCAGGGACGATGCCTTGATAGCAGAGCTGCAATTCACCTCAAGTCGTGAGATCATGGGCGTCCTCTAGGGTATCGCCAAAGGTACAATAGTGACAAGATTTAAGATTTTTGATATTGTAACAGGCGATCGCATGTTGCGCATTGACTAAGTTATGACCAAAAGCATTTTCTCCATTGACGATATTCATCGCCTTCTTGGGAAAAGTCTGCGTAAACGCGATAAATTTATCATGAATAGCAGAGATATCCTGTTGCATCGCAAGCAGAAGTTCTTGCTTCGCATGCTCGAATTCCTCTTTGGTGACTTGGATATTTCGCAGCATATATTGTTTATTTCTTTGTCCGACACAGCCGATACAATCCTGGCATCCTGCCAAATCATAGCCTCGTCGGCAGTTAGTACAATCGTTACTATTGCTCAGAAAAAATCATTGAAAAATATTATAACAATTGACGCATTCATAACCCACACGCGAATCCATAGAGAAGAAACAATCTAGCAAATCTTCTCCCGTCGCCATATTATAATCATAATGACAATTCCTTAACTTCCGAGAGACGGCAGTCAAGTAGCAGTCTTTGGAATAGACCACGTTCTCAGAATATTCACAGTTTTCACTGCCATTGCCATTATCATTGACCATCGCAATCTTGGGCGCGGCATCATAGAGTTTACGATATTGCGTCCAAAAATTTTCTTGGAAATCTATCTCTTGTCCATAAGTCATAGGATCCCAACTGTCAGATCGCCACTCTTTGACGGAGTATACATTCGTATGGATCTCAGGATTATAAATCGTCACAATGGGTTTGCCACTCTTGGCGCAGACAGATTTAAAAAGAATTTTATCATTTTTAAATAAATATCTTTGTCTTCTTCTTTCCTCGGGAGAAATTTCTGGAAGGGGGAGCGGGTAGGACTTACCTGCAAATACGG
This sequence comes from uncultured bacterium, assembly GCA_903904545.1. The sequence goes on from CAIVDB010000124.1 coordinate 32,183, forward strand.
GGCTGACTTTTGTATAAAAATCCAAATCTGACTGAAAAATCGCGAAGGCTTGTCCACTGACTTTGCAGGTTTTTCGTTCGATGATTGGGTCGTTAGTTTTGGTAGAGATAAATTCATATACCTTTTTATTCATGAGAACTTATTCAAAATAAATCGGATGGGGTTGCGTGTAAGGTACGTTCGCGAACGTACCCTACGAAGCTTGAATTAATTATTTAAAATTACTTTTGTTTCGTCTTCAATTTCTTTTATTCTGTAAGATTCAAATCTATGTAAGTAATCTAGAAGAGAATATACCGATTGTTGAGTATAATCGTCAGAGCCTAAACTCCACCGACTTTCATGATTTAGTCTGGAAGATATCTTATTTAAAGACTCCGAGACTAATTTAAAAATAGTTTTTATCTCTTCTACTGGTATAGGAATGGATTCTTGTTCTATTTGATTATGTGCTAGACGAGTATTCCTATATTTCTTTAATTTTTTAATTGAATCTATATTATTTCAGATGGCTTTCTCGATTTCTTTTAATAATTTTTCGTCTATAGGATCATATTTGCTTGCTAACTCATTGATGAGATTCTTGCCAATATTATATTCTAAAAAACTATCTTTATTGAGAGACTTTATATTACTACGAATAAAGTTAATTAATTTGTACAACGATAAAGTTTCATGATCTTTGTCAAAGTTTTTAGATAACTCTAGTGCAAATATTTTTCTGTTCGATTCCATACTTGGTCAAAAAAATCTTAGAAATCTATTCACTATGCCTAAATTTTCTGATGCCTTCTTTTCTCATTGTATATTTGTAGCAATGGAAGATTTTAAAGCATCCCACACAAGAAAATGCTCATATGCAGAAAAGAGATTATTCTGTAGTTTATTTATCATATCTATCGCCTTCCTGAAATTTTCCATATAGAATAATATTCAAAGATAAACATATAGGTAGCAAGATATGATTAAAGATTCCCTTCAATCTCCTCTACATCGCTCCATTTTCTTCTTTCGAGATTGGTATATTGCACCGTCTCATGCCCCTTTCCTGCACACATGACAATGTCACCAGGGACTGCAGATTCGAGTGCGAATTTAATCGCGAGTTTTCTTTCGGGTAAGATAAAGAAATCTTTTCCAAGTGTTTTTTTCGTAATATTTTGCGTGACTTGTTGGATGATGGATAATCTATTTTCAGTGTCAGGATCATCATCCGTGACGATCACAATGTCAGAATTATTCTGGACAATATCGCCCATAATTGGCCTTTTCAAAGTATCTCTCAAGCCTGGTGCACCGAAGACCGTGATAAGTTTTCCTGTTCATTTGATGGTCGTGAGATAATTGAGTGTCTTCTCTAAGGCGTCAGGGGAGTGCGCGAAATCGACATAACAATCGACTCACTTATGATGGACGTGCTGCATTCTTCCATCGACTCCTTCGAACTTTTCTATGGTCGCGATAGACTTCTCGATATCTATACCGATCTGGACGGAGACGCTGAGCGCTGCCAGGATGTTGTACACGTTGAAACTTCAGACTAATTTTGCGTGGACAGGATACTGCTTCCCGAGGTAGGAAACCACGAAGTCCGTGCCGTCAGTTTTTTCTACAATATTCTCTGCTTTGAGTGAAGAAGAACCCGTGATACTAAAGCTGACTTTTTTGTCGAAGGGCATCTCGTCAAACCGTTGTCTGCCTATCTTGTCGTCCCCAGGGAAGGTAGCGTATTTATGCTGTTTCTTGCTCGCAAGGATATACTCAAATAATTTTTTCTTCGCTTTGGTATAGCTTTCCATCGTACCATGATAATCCAAGTGATCGTGGGTGATGTTCGTTAATATTCAGAAATCAAATTCTACACCTTCAAATCTAAATTGGCTCAGGCCATGAGACGAAGTCTCAAGAATCGCTATCTTGCAGCCACTATCCTTCGCCATTGCTAGAGTCGATTGGAGATCATAGATATCCAATGATGTCATTTTTTTCTTATTAGGGACAATCTGATCTCCGATGAGGATGTTTGCGGTACTGACGGAGACACATTTCCCTACATGGGCGTTGATGATTTGGTGGATCAAATTGACGGTCGTTGTCTTTCCATTGGTTCCCGTTACGCCGATGACAAAAAAATCTTTCGATGGATGTCCATACATGAGATTGGCAAGTTGCCCATTGAGTCTTTTCCATGCGACATAGATGAAACTTTCCTTGAGAAAGGGATAGAGCTTATCATAGATCAAGATTTTTTTGAGCAAAGTTTTCATAGGAAGTATCGTAGAGTATCTAAAATGCTAGAATTATCTTTCTCGGTATACGTTTTTTATAGACATTTACAATAAAATTTAGGGAAAGAAGCTATTTGCAATTTTGACAAAAATAACAAATTATGTATAATAGAAATACTTTTACTTGGATAGCTTCCGTGGATATGGCGCATACCATAGACAAAAAACACATAGCCGCTGGGAATTGAGCTTCGATAGAGAAGGAATCAATACTTTCCCAAAGTAAAATTGATATAGAGCATGAGCTGAAAGACAGAAATATAGGCGACATGATATTTGATCTAAAAAAGCGAGAGAAAGATGGAACTATTTACAAATATATGTGAGTGGAACGATTTAGAAAGGCTTTGATGTGAATGGTCGGATTATTTAAGACATATTCTAAGGGATATATAAGAAGAAGTGGATATAACCTTCCTAATTTTAGCGCAGAGGGAATAGAACGTTCTATAGACAATGGAAAGTTTAATGAATCAGCCCATATCATGTGAACTATTGCTGCTCTTGGAGCAATGATATGATATATGAATGAGAATCAAGATCCATCTTGGTCATGTATATTCATCTTTCTTATAAATTTCTATGCCACAATTCTCCAGAGGTATAATAGGGGAAGATTGCTTAGTACTTTGGAAAAGAAAAAAGAACACGATGAACGAAAAGAAACATTAACCGATACCTTACAATAAAAAAATGGATCGTAAAGTCTGATTTGGTTTTGTAGGACATACTTTTTTATTTTTTTGTGGGACGCTGCGCTGGGCCTTACTTTTGGCTTGACCCAAAAGTAAGCAAAAACTCAAGGCCTCGCAGATCGCATGTTGCTCGGCCATGGTTTGCTTAGTCGGAGTCTGTCTTGTAGCCCTCCCTCACGGCAGCCAAGTTTCTGATTATAATCATAAGAAAAATTTATTGCCCTGTGGCAACAATGACTGCCTTTCCGGCAACGACAGGGATGGTTTGTTTCGGAACTATTAGGATGGTTAAGACAGGTGTTGCGACGGGTTTTTTTGTCGGAAATAACTACATGAGACAATAAATTATAATTGTCCATTCTTCAAAAGTCGTCATCAGACAATTGCTGCGGTTTCCATTCTCAACATCGTAGCTCAGAGATCTTTAGTTTCGATATCATAATTTTTAAACAGTTCATGATCTTTGGGTCATCGTCATCATTCAGGGCCAACGAGGCCAGTGAAGGATTCAGAGTTAAGAGTTCAGGGTTTTCAATTTTCAATTTTATCGAAGAGGATTATTTTTTTTCATTCTAATACCGTTGCTATTTTTTCTACGAAAGAAATTTCTGGGAAAAATCGACCTCGTGATTGCTCGATGGCCTCTTTGGCGATCTTCTGAAGTCTCTCTGCTTTTTTCTCATTCCATTGTTTGATGATGGACCTTTCTGCGGGCCAAAACGTGATATGTGCTATACCGATCTCGCAGAGTTTCTGTATGATAAGTTCAGCTTTTTCTCGTTTATTCGGCATGGCGATACATAAGCTTATTTCGTCAAAATTACTTGGACAATGTTCTTCCGCTACAATTTCTCCGACAATGGAAAGTCCTTGATGCGTCTTTTCAAAAGCAGAAAACTGGACCTCCAACCTCGTTTGGGCTTGCTTTCCTGGTTGCATATCTTGCACGAAAAAATGGTCTCCTGAGGAGATTCTCAAGACCTTTCTCGCCTGTTCCACAACTTCGGGAGAAGAAATGGTAAGCGTCTTTTGCTTCGTGGTATAGGGAGTGATAAATAATTGCATTGAATGAAATGTTGGTAAAAGAAATTACGAATTACGAATTACGAATTACGAATACACCAATAAACCGATTCCTGATTCCCAATTCCTATTTTTTTGCAAGCATATTTCCAAGCGCTACTTCAGTTCCTGAATTAAGAACGGTTTGTCCATAATGCGTCACAAGGTAAAATTTATTTTTATTAATCGCGAGTCCAAATCCTACATTCATAAAATTTTTCATGACAATCCCATTATAATGAGGTCTCCATGAGCTGTATCTCTCGCTCATAAAATAGGTAAAAGTTCTTTTGATCGCTTTGCTGAGTGCTTGGGTACAATCAGTCTGCTTACAGCTAAAGAGTCATCGTCCGAGACTTTCAGAAAAAAGTGTAGATGTTCCCGTAAACCAGACTCATTGATCACCAAACCAATTTTTAACACTTCCATAATTATAATACCCATCTTTTTTTGTCCTTTTATGAGTAGTAGTTCATAGGGTCTTGAGATATTCTGCCCAGTTCTGCGCAGAGGCATCCAAAAGGGTATTTCCAGTATACAAAGGAAGTCCAACTCTTGCTCTTTCTTGGTTATGTCGATCTATTCGGGTAGTTTTGATTTCTTGCATATTGATATTGGAAGGAACGCTCTCTGCCAGTGTTGGCGAGCACAAAAATCCAATAGAAAAGAGACCTATTCATAAACAAAATAATCGTCTCGATCACATATGATCGGATAAGGGAATAAAAACAGTTAAATAAATATAAGGAAATGACTTCCTCAATGCAAACTAAAATGCTTTGGCTAGGTGAAGACTGGAAAGGTGTTGGGCTGACCGCGAAAAAAATAAGTGTCTGTATAGAGTAATTTGACTTTATAGTAGTCTAATATTTTAGAGTTGACTTTATGTAAAATATATATTATTCATTAAAAATAAATAAAAAATGAAAAGAGTATTGAATTCATCCAATACGGTTTTGTTCTGTCTCGCCGTTTTCTTTGTGCTGAGCTTGTACGAAGAAGAAAAAACAGGAATCATCTCATTTTTTTTATCTACAGTATTGTGGGTGAAAGAAATCTTCCAGGGGCAACCTTCCTGGAGACTTACTCCGTTCTGTGGGTTCGCGCTGATCATTGGCATGATATTACCTAAGGTCCCAAGATACCTAACCCTGAGAGTAAAAACGCCAACTTATATTGCCTCAATTTTTGGAGGTATCTTCGGCGTTATAGGAGGTCTTCTTATTGGCGTGATTGGGGGTGAAATAATCGATCATAGTACTGGGGAAACGGCTAGTATAATAACGATGATTGTCGCTGTTTTCTTTACAACAGGTCTGGCTTTAACAGTAGGGAGTTGTGCCGCCGGAATGAGTGGAGGCTATCAGTGCGCAAGTCACAATGTATCTGAAAAGGAGGTAACTGTAGTTGAAATAATGACGATGAACTTGTCATTAATAAGCATTACCGCAGGGTATATTATAGCTACGGGGAACTCCTCCATAGTATTCCTCTCCATAGGAGTGGGAGTAATAATAAGAAGCTTATATGAGGGAATCTATTGGAGTATCGCAACAATAGGGCGGTATTTCAAATGGAGTATCGCAACAATAGGGCGGTATTTCAAAACTATTTAAATAAAGCCTGGGATTTCCCAGGCTTTTTAGTAATAGTTTTTTCATCAGAAATTTTCTTGTAAGCTTTATAAAAAAATTGTGTATAAAACACTTTTTATTTGAAATCTTGGTTAGTTTTCGTACACTGCAGAAAGATGTTCTCTTTATTTTTGTTATGAACGACGGATGTTCGTGTATATATATCAGTCAGTGCAGCACTTTTTCGATGGGGGACTGCTTATGTATCCTATCTTCATTATTATGATCGTTGGACTTATCATCCAATTGACTAAAGTTACGATAGATATTATTAGATATAAGCGTTTCTATATCGGCCACTTATTCTCTTCAGGAGGATTTCCATCGTTTCATACTGGACTCTCAAGTAGTGTAACTATGCTCGTCTTACTCGACCAGGGATTTGGAAGTATGATGTTCGCTATCGTATTTGCTTTCAGTCTTTTGTTCGCATATGATGCGATGAATCTCAGATATGAAGCAGGACAACATGCACATTATATCAACGATTTGAGGTTTGAATTACAAGGCGTTTTACAAAAAAAGGAAGGGACACTCAAAGAAAGAATTGGACACACTCCACTAGAAGTTGCGGGAGGAGTTATTTTTGGATCATTGCTTACATTTTTGATTTATTATCGATGGTATATTGCATAGAAAAGAATTGAGAATTACGAATAACTAATAACGAATAACGAATAACGAATAACTAATAACGAATAACGAATTGAGAATTACGAATAACTAATAACGAATAACGAATTGAGAATTACGAATAACTAATAACGAATAACGAATAACGAATAACTAATAACGAATAACTAATAACGAATAACGAATAACGAATAACGAATAACGAATAACGAATAACGAATAACGAATAACGAATAACTAATAACGAATAACGAATAACGAATAACGAATAACGAATAACGAATAACGAATAACGAATAACGAATTGAGAATTACGAATAACTAATAACTAATAACGAATAACGAATAACGAATAACTAATAACGAATAACGAATAACGAATAACGAATAACGAATAACGAATAACGAATAACGAATAACGAATAACTAATAACGAATAACGAATAACTAATAACCAATAACCAATATACGAATAACCAATAACCAATAACCAATACACCAATTCCCAATTCCCCAATACAATTTACACTTCACAATCTTTCCTCCCATGATAAAATTTGTCAGCACGAGACCTATAAAAAAGATACAGAGGACCAGGGAATATACAAGCAATCCCACACGTCAGGGTCTTACGAAGAAAAAGAAAATCCCGCTCAAGACGATCTGGATTATTTTTATTAGTTTTACACTTATTTACTGAGGATTCTTACTCTTTAGATCTACCTTATTAAACACAACATATATTATTACCAAAGTACAATATTACGTCAATGATATGAAGACCTATACCAATCTATTGCTCTACAAAGAAATAAGTACTCAGATCAAAAAGGAAAATTACAATGTTATCCGTTTCCAGAAAAATGATCTCCTCGCTAAGCTACAAGAGAAATATCCATTTGTCAAAGATATAACTATCACATTTATCACAGACAATGCTGTAAGGGTCAATCTTATCTTTCAAGAACCAGAATTGATTATCAGAAACCAACAACAAAAATATGGAGTATTTCGTGGACATACATTTCTTCTTGCGCCAGAAGATCTTCTGGGAACAGGAACAAAAATCTTAGATCTCCCCTGATACTTAAGCGGACAATATGCAATGACAGGATTCTTCTTTAGACAATCTGCAGATACCCTTATCCAACAAGTAGATCTCATCTATCAAGGATTCCCCAAATTAGAACGTGTGGAATATCTTCCAGGGGGAGAGAGGACAATTGTTTATCTAAAAAATCAACGTATCTATCTCAATAATTTAGGAAACATCGCAGAGCAGATCAGTGCTTATATGCTCTTAAAAAAATATTATCCCGAGACAACAATTTTGAAAGAAATCGATATCGGAAGCTTGGAGAAAGATAAATTAATCGTAAGAAAATAAAAAAGTGCAAAAAATACCCATTACCACACATTACGACTTCATTACGTGAACGAGGTGAACATATTACCATGGTAATGTATAGTAATGTGTTCCGGCTAGCCGGAACGTAAAGGATAGTAATGGCTTGTAAATTAGAAAAAGGCATCATCCTTTTATTATTTAGATTCCGATTATGAACAAGAGCGATTTTCCTATATTTGCCAATAATCCATGATTGATCTATTTGGACAATGCCGCATCGACACAGAAACCTCAGTATGTTATCGATGGGGTAAGTGCATTTGTTGCTTCTTCCTATGCAAATATTCATAGAGGTCTCTATAGCATTTCAGAAAAATCAGAAGAGCTCTACTATGCCTCCAAGACGAAATTCGCTCAATTCATCAATGCAAAATCCAGTGAAATTATCTACTCTTACAATGCAAATTATTGCATCAATTTGCTTGCACAATCACTTTGTACTTCCAAAAAATTGGGAAAAGGTGATGTAGTGCTTCTTGGTATCTGGGATCATCATGCCAATATTGTCCCTCGACAAAGTTTAGCTCAGGAATATGGATTTACGATCAGATTTATTGCAAGTACCGATAATTACGAAATTGATTGGGAAGATTTTGATCGTCAATATACCCCAGAAGTGAAAGTCGTTTCTTGTGCTCATGTCTCCAACGTGACCGGGGCAATCTACGAGGTAGATCAGATCAAATCTCGTTTGAGACCAGACACTTTCTTTATGATAGACGGCTCCCAGGCCATTCCTAATTTTTCTGTCGATGTAATGGCGCTGGGTTGTGACGCTTACGTCAGTACTGCACATAAATTGATGGCCTATACCGGACTCGGCATGCTCTATCTCCAGAAACAACATATCAAAACTTTACGCCCGCTCATTGCCTGAGGTGGATCGATTTCCGATGTAGATACCGAAGGCTATACGATTTCTAACACCGCTTCCAGTTTCGAGGCAGGGACACCCAACATCATCGCTGCAGTCAGTTTACTCAAAGCATTAGAATATATCGAGCAGCAGGGGGGTATGGAGGCGATTTGGGCCCATGAACAGCGTTTAGTCCACTATGCCTTAGCTAAATTCAAAGCTTTAGAAGATCAAGGAAAGCTTCATTTGGTAGGACCGTATCTTGCAGAAAAAAGAGTCTGAGCTTTTTCATTCGTTTTGCCCGAAGAAAAGAACACCTCGAAGATCGGAGAACTGTTTGCTGCCCAAAATATCTGCGTCCGCTGTGGCGGACATTGTGCATATCCTTTGCACAAATCTCTTTATCTTGCCGGGACCTGTAGGATGAGTGTCTATGGCTACAATGACGAGGGCGATATTGATAGATTTTTTGAGATATTGGAGGGGATAATGAAATAAAATAATTAAAAATTTTATAAGCTTCGTAAGGTACGGTTTAAAACCGTACCCTACAACAACAAAAATCAATAAACATATTAAATAGATAATGTCAACACAAGTGGGTCGAAAGATGCTACTTTTTTTGTAAAAAAAGCAATTGCGGAGTATACTTGAGATAGGATTTTACTCTTCATAAATCATGATGATACCAACGCCAGGGAATCAACAGCAAAAAACGATCGAAACACCCACAACTCCAATTGAAACGGTTGAGGAACAACCAGAGGGAATGGAAAAGATCAAGGCAGATATTGCTTTACTCAAAAAAGAACATGAACTCTTGCAGATCAAGCAAGCAGATTTTGAAAAAAATAAAACCAGCCTTCCCAAGGAAGAAACTGAGAAGATAAAAAAGGAAATTATCGATGAACAAACCAGAATAGAAGGAAAGAAAAGAGAAATTTTGGAGACAATTAAACAAACCAAACAAGAACTTGCAAGCCTCAAAGGAACTGTAGAAACATGAAGTACAACAACAGATTTAGATACCTTAGAAAAAGAAGTCCAAGCAATCACGGTCGAGAAACCAAGTCGATTCGGTAAAGCACGAGAAACAACAAAAAACTTTGTGAGCGACCATAAACAAGGACTTATGATAGGAGGTGCAGTGATTGGCGGATGGATGCTGATCAGAAGTTTATTTAAGAAAAAGAATAAAGAGACGTCCCGACGAAAGAAACCATTGCTTTGGGCAGGGGGAATCTTCTGAGGTATTATGGTCTGGAAAAATCGAGATAAAATAAGTAATTGGTTAGGATTTGAGAAAACTAAGAATCCAGAAAAACCAGAAACCTATGATGATTATGATAGCTTGCCTGAAGAAGCAAAAGTAAAATATCGTTCTCTTTCTTCTGATATAGATACTGCCACGGATGATAAGTTTGAACCTGTATTTTCGGACGACTCAAAAAGTGATTTAGAGAAAAAATCTGCGATCATATTTTGACTAGATAGAGAATCTAAGAATTTAAAAGACTTTGCAAGTGATGATACGCTCGATTATATCGAGGACGAAACTACAGATGGTATAGTAGATAAGATAGGAAATTGGGGAAAAACAAAGATACATAATATTGTTGGACCTTTTTTATCAACAGTTGCCTCCTTCAAAACTTTTGCTCCAAAGTTTCTTACTTCACCAGTAGAAGCACTAAATGAACGATTGAAATGATGAACACCAGGTGAACGTGAAAAACAGTTAAGCTCATTTTACAAAGAGTACATCAATATCATCAATTATGTAATAGAAAAAAAGAGAGTGCTCAAAGAAAGGTTGGCGAAAGAAAAAATAATGGGGAAAGCTCATATTAATGAAGCAACCACAGCAGCTCAAGAATCAGCAATTCAAGAGCAAATAGAAAATGATGAACGGAATGATTCAGTTATGGAGAAATTTTTTAAAGATCATAAGTTAGCAGATATCCCATGATTATGTAAAGAATATGGCATAGATCCAAGCATGATATCCAAAGAGACCAAAGAGTTTCAAGACGATTTAGAAGATGATAAAAATGATATCCTCCAAAAGGAGGACGACGGAACTACGGCAATTACAAGGGCTGAAACAGACTTTCTTGACGGAACCTTAGACGAAGAATCGAAAAAAGAACTTATAGAAGTGTGTGATGATCTTTTGGACGATGGGTTTGGAAAAGAAGAAGGTATGGGATTTTTCTGAGCATATACCCATCTTATCACAGATATTTTCAAATGAAATGAGGCAGTAGGAAAATCATATATGACGATGACACATACTACAGAACAGATCGCGGAGATCAAAGCAACCCTTACGGGGTATATTCAAAGACTTAAGTCAGGAACATTTAGTAAACAAGATCTCACTGATCTCAAAGAACAGAGCGATGCGTTTTTTAAGATGAAAAATAAGTACGAAGAATCTATTCGTAATACGGATGATATGTCTCATTGAATGCAATCTAATACAATGAAATTATTGTGATTGCCGTATTATGCTATGTTAGATATAGGAAAAGCATTCTGACACGGAAAAACAAATTCATGGCGAGAAAGAATTGGCTGTGGACTCTGAGGAATGTATTTTTCTGGACAAACACTCTATCTTCTCTCGAAGGTAGGATCTCATAAATCGATTCCATGAGCAATATTAAAGCCAATTGCATGACTTGTAGGAAGAACAGGAATAGAGATAGGAAAGCTCCCCATCACCTTGGCATATAAGGGAGTACAACTCCTTACAGGAAGATCATATATGACAAGTATGTGACGAACAAGATATCTAAAGAATGCAAGTCATCTTACGGCAATAGAGAAAGAAACACTTTTAAAATATGCTTTCCTAGATGGACAGGTTTCAGAATCAGGATTATTACGTTCAATGGAAAGATTAAATATTTCAGAAAATGGAAATTTGAAGACAAGCTTAGATGGCGTACTAGAAAGATGGTGACTAAAAGAGGGCAATCAAAGAGAATTATTTAAGAAATATTGAAAGAATAAAAATATAAGGGGCTTATTGGTAACGGAGCAGCCAAACACAGCATTAAAATTTTGGGAAAAAGCAAAATATACATTTAGAGATTCAAAATTAAAATTAGAAATGAGTTTTAATGCTGATAATTTTGCTAAACTTCAGAAAATAGAAGAGAATATACAGAAGGTTTGAACAGGAACTAAGGAAAGAATGTTTTGGGAAATGTTTATGGAGAATACAAAGACCTTAGACAAAGTGGATGATTTCATGAAAAATAAGAGACTTATGGGAGTGTTGACAGAAATATGAAATACAAGTGATGACTATGCTAAATTATCAAAGATATTAGGTAAAAATTTCCATAA
>CAIVDB010000125.1 GCA_903904545.1 uncultured bacterium
AAGATTGCAAAAAATAAAATTTCTGCACCATTCAAGACAGCTGAATTGCCCGTCAAGCGAGGTATAGGATATGACAAGACAGCAGATATTGTAGAAGCAGCAACTGCACTCAAATTGGTCAATAGGTCAGGTGCTTTCTATACTTTCGGTAGCCAGAAATTCCAAGGGAAAGAAAAGTTCGTCGCAGCATTAGATAGTGATGAGAAAACAAGAAAAAGCATAGAAAAAGATATTCAAAATAAGATTAAGGATATGAGAATGGGAAAGAAAGTCTTAGATGACGAAGCTCTTGTCGCTATTGAAGCAGAGATAGAAGAAGACAACATCGATCCCGCATCATTAGGAGAAGTGATAGAATAAAATTTATTTGTCTTATTTCTATTATGGAAGAAAAAAGCCTTCTTGCATTTATTGCATTAGCACATAGACATACCTATGCTGCACCTCTAGAAATCAAGAAAATGTATAAATGCGAGCATCCTATCTTAGTAGGACACAAAGACTATGATTTCGTACAAGGGGACTGGTGTTACCATGATTCTTATGCAGGGAGCACGCGGGCTCCTGGAAGGGAAGTGGTGTTCTTCAAAGAAACACCGGTCCGATCTATGGCATATCAAGGCTATCACAATCCAAAATACGATGAAGCATTCTTTCAAGAACAAGTATTCCCCTTTTTGGGAAACGCTCTGATGAATTTTGATGATGCAATGCCTTTTAGAGGACCCAATAGCTTTGCCGAAGGAGATTTTCATTACATATTTGATATGGAAGGTGACTACCAGTATTTCAAGGGACAAGAAAAAATATTCTACCAAGAAGAGACTATATTCACTCAGGATGTAATGGGCACATTGATTAAATAGAACTATAGATTTTTAGAAAGAAAAAACGCCTGGGTAGGGCGTTTTTTTTATATAAGAGTACATGATGACTATTTTTCTACAGTAAATCCTATTTTAGCAATTTTGTCTCCTCCCAGAGTAATCAAGAGAATAGATTCACCTACTTTGTCTCATGATATTTTTAAGGAAAACTCACCATTTTCTATAAGTTGAATAGAAGAATAATCTAGTCCTATAGTATTTTGAGAATTGATAAATTCCAGAGGAAGTGGCACAAGCCCAGAGAAAGGTTCTCCTGTTTTTTTATTCGTAATAGTGATAAGTAACTCTTGTTTCTTACCTATTTGGAACGGTGTTCGTTCACGAAGGTGTATTTCAATATCTCGCTGTCCTACAAAGAAGTCTCCAAGATCAGAGAGAAGAGTAAAATCAAGTGCGATATCTTTTTCTAGAAGTGTTGGAGATGGAACGGGTAGTACTTGATTATTTGAAGTGTTTGTCGATTGAGTTCCTGTCGTCAAAGAAACGATGCCTCCAGAAGATGGAGAATCAGAAGCAGCATTATGAGTGCCTGTTGTAATTACTTCGGTACTAGGAATTGTCATTCCTATTGAAATTCCAGTAGAAATTACTCCTGTTTCTACTATCGGAGCGGCTACCGCAGGCATGCCTGTTCTTGAATTGTAAATATAACATTTGATATTCTCATCATTGGTATCCTGCCAGTGATCAGACATCATAAATGTGCTTACTCGAGCCATATCTCTTACAATCACCTTGTTTAATCATTTACTATAATACATGACTTTCCCTACGTGTCCATAAGGTCCAAACTTTCCGCCTCCATTATATACAATGAGTGAACCTACTTTGGGGGTATTGCTGATTTTATATCATGTTGCTGCTGCGTTTTCGCACCAATCTATGGCGTTACCTCATCGTGTTCTTTGTTGTAAGGAACTCGTGATATAGGGGAAAAATTCAGGAGAAATACGTGCTGCTCCATAGGTACAATATCCAGTAGTAAAGCTAGTATAGACAGTAGTAGGAACTTTCCATACAGAGATAAGATTCCCTTGTGTTAGGATATTTTGAGGCTTTTCGATCGCTTGAGCTAAATAGCTAGCAACTTCTGCAGTGTTTTCTCTCATATAAGCATCTAGAGAACCAGAAAAACTAGCAAAGAGATAACTAGAAAGTCACATAACGATAACAATAATGAGTTCTCAAGAATGGATAATTGTGTGAGAAATGTGGTTGTATGCAGAGATAGCTCTATGTACATGTTTATGAAAATGCTTAACAATATGATGATGTATTGTTAGACGAGAACTTAACTTTTGTGAGGTAGTATGTGATGCTTTACGAACCATCATGATCAAGCAGAATAAATGCCTACATTGATTATATCCATAAAATGGATTTTTGTCAAAAAAAAAGGGACTTTATTTCCCCTTTTTTTGCAGTCCATTCTCCTTTGAAATCTGCAAGAAAAAGGGCAAAAAAAATGGTACATTTTTTGTCGTATAGGAACTTGAATTGTTCCTATAGATAGAAACGACGGGAAAGTTCTTTTTTGAACTTTCTGCGTCTTATTCTACAGTCCATTCTTCGCATAAAAAGACGAAAAGATGGGCAAATTTAGGGGGAATTTTCCCATACAAGACAAAGCATCTAAAAAGGGCAAAAGATATGTATTTTTATCTTGCAATTCTTATTGTATCCACTAGTATGCAACAAAGACTCTTTATCTTGTTTAAGATGCTTATGAAAAAGAAAATTTTGTTCTTGGGTGTCGGGATGTTTTCTTTATTAGGAACGTGTCGAGCAGATCAGTCCTTTACATTGACGATGCAAAGTGATAGGAGCGAATATATAGGGTGATGAACTATGCATACATTTTCTTCGAACAATGAAGATGCTTTGACAATAAAAAAAGCAACAAAATCAGAAATTTCACTCAAAGTAGAGGGATTGGAAGAAACTTTCTTGTTGGATTTTTGAGTTCCCAAAAGCTTTCAGGAAGAGACAATAGTTCCTGGAAAACGTTTTGGATTTAGATGAACATTGCCTGGATTAGAAATTTCGGGAAATGGAAAGGGATGTAATGAATTGATAGGGAAATTTTATATTCATGAGTATATACTAAATGGTACAGGGGATATAGAAACTTTGGCAATAGACTTTGTCCAATATTGTGAAAGGGACACTACAAAAGGATTATACTGATCATTGAGATATAACTCTTCTATAGCTGGATCTTGCACTTCAAGCGACTGTTCCAAAGTCAAAAGTACTCTAGGGGTTTCCTCATCAGTATCGTTGAATCCCTTACAAGAGTCTTTTGTGCCGCCTTCTTCATCACAAAGTTCAGGAAGCTCATCATCCAAGAAGATATCGAGTATACAAAAATGAAATAATACAATATTCCAAATCAATGCATATGCCTATAATACAGAATTAGATATCTATACCCCTATGCAGTATGGAAGCGCAGTTTTGGTAGGAAAAAATCTTTTACTCACAAATGCTCATGTGATCACAGACGAAGATGATAAGCTGACACTTCACTATGAGGCATGTCAGACAGTAAGTCCAGAGCTTCCTGCAGAGTGTTTTTCTACACTCAAGTTGATTAAATATGACATAAAGAATGACTTAGCATTATTAGAGATCCAAGAATCTCTTCCAGTAGAAGTAGATCCTGTCTCTTTTGGAGAAACCGAAATCTCTATAGGTACCAGAATCAAAATTCTTTGATATCCAGGGAATGGAGGAAATACAATTACAGAAACGATAGGAAATATTGCTTGATACCAAAAAGGGGCATATAAAACAGACGCTAATTTGGATGAAGGAAATTCTTGAGGAGGCGCTTTTGATGAACAAGGGAACTTCATAGGAGTCCCTACCTATGCAGTTGGATGAATAACCTCAATGGGGTACATCGTCTCTCTTGATGTAATTAACCCCTTTTTGGAGAGCACTAAGTCAATAAACAAAAGTGTAACGGCTTGATTCACTCAATATCTCAAATGAACCTATAGTATTGAGAAAAAAGGAAGTATAGAAAACAATATATTTACTACTCCCCAATTTGAAGAATGAGGGCTTTATCTGACATTAGCTCAGGCTAAACCAAATCAATGAGTATATACCTATACGATTGAAGATGAAGATGGAAACATGATCGTGATAACGGTAGGAAGAACATCCAAATATGCTCAGATAGGAAAGATTATAGAGAGTCAGCGTAAAGAACTAGCAGATTGACTTGGAGATACAAAGAAAGTGACCCAAACTCAACAGAATATAGGAGGATATTCCTGGAAAATACTTACCGTCCAATATGATGAAGTCGATATATTGCGACAGGAATATTACCTTGCTACTATTGTAGACGGAACGTTCATAAATATCAGCATGATTGTAGATGCTGAGGATACGACAAGAAGACAAGAACTAGAGTCTTGGATAAAGAAGATTGTTTTCAAAAAGAAATTTCCTAAGCAATCAGGAAAGATAGAATACTCTCATATCAATATCCAAGGATCTAAGTCACGAGGAATAGTGAAATTTTTGGGGAGTGATAAACTCCATGTGTTACTTATCTCCAATGACTCAAACTGGTCAATGTCGATCTCTCCTACGAGCACCTTAGAGAGTATAGAAGATATCGAAGATGCGGTTGATTATATGAAGGAGATAGGAAAATCCATTTGAGAAAAAGTAGAAAGCCAAAAAGACGGAAATCGATATGCAGTGATTATTACCAAAGAAGATGGCACCAAAGAGATCACTACACTTCAAGGAGCAAAAAGGTGAGGTAAATTTGTAGGAATACAGACTACCTCCAAAGTACCAAATGTTGGAGATGTCAAAAAAGTATTGGAGATTAGCAAAAAGCTCCTCAAAACATCATAATTTTACTTATGGAGAGAAAAGAAATGAAACCACATATTCTATTTATCTTAGATTACTTTGCTCCTCATAGGTGAGGTTCAGAAACCGTATTCCAAAATATCATTACAAGACTTCACGCCAAAGGATATCCCATTACGATACTTACCAGCAGATTTGATCCTCTTCTTCCCTCCTATGAAGAACAAGACGGGATGCATATCTACAGAGGAGGACGTACAAGAATAGGATTTATGTTTCGTGCGGTATTCGAAGGCATCCAAATCTTCCACAAAGAAAAAGATATTTCGTTCATCCATACGAGCACCTATGGAGGAGCACTTCCATCCAGTATATTAGGTATTCTATTCCAAAAAAGGGTACTATTGACCGTCCATGAAGTCTTTGGGAAACTTTGGTATCTTTTCAAATGACCAATAAAAGGTGGATGGTATAGCTGTTTTGAAAAACTTATTTTCTGATTTCCCTATACCGCTTATCACTGTGTATCAAGATATACCATGAATAGTCTTCGTTTACTTTATGGTATCCCAGACAGAAAACTTCACATGATATATAACGGAGTAGATACCTCTTTTTGGAACCCAGAAAACGTAAGGGAAGCTGAAGTGCGTCAACGAAGGACCACTCATCAACGAGGGGATTCCTTTGTGGTTTTGTACTACGGTCATGCAGGTAAGTCAAAAGGGATTGATTACCTTGTTGAGGCTATGCCACAAGTCCTCCAACATCACAAAAATATCATATTTGTATACAATCTTATAGATTCCAAGAGGACAAAAGAGATTATTTCAAAGATCCAAGACATAAAATCCTCGATACAAAACCCAAAAAGTATCCAAATTTTTAATGGATTTGATCAAGGAACATTACGTACAGTGCTAGCAAGTGCAGATATGGTAGTTGCTCCTTCCCTAGCAGAAGGATTTGGATCTGTCCATACAGAAGTTGCTGCTATGCAAAAACCACTCCTTACAACGTCTATAGGCCCATTGCCAGAAGTGGTTTGGGGGAAGGTTGAGATGGTTGCCCCAGCTTCTTCACAAGCTATTGCTGAGTGAATACTCAATATGGCAGAGTGAAAATTTCCTAATTCATTGCCACCAAAAATATTTTCTCGAGACGAGACCGTACAAGAAATAGAGGGACTCTATAAAAAGATTATTACTTCAAACAATAGAAACTTATAGTACTATTTTTTCTCCTTTACAAAAATACGAGCAATCACTTGTGGGTGTCCTTCTGGAAGATCTTTTATTTTACTTACTATGATCTCAAATTCAGGATTTTTGATAGCACGAAGTTCCTTAAACATTTTATCTTTGAATTTTCCATACTGTAAATCGATAAGTGAAGGTTTTAAAGTACCTCAATCTACTTGAATAAATGATCTATCGTTTTCTCAGAGATTTTCCAATTCTCCTTTTTCATTTCTTAGGAGAACATTGTTCTTTTTTCTATATGAATTATTATAGTCATGGATAGTTTTGAGAGATTTGTTAGCCATCTCTGACAGGCTAGTAATATTGGAAGAAAATGCTCTGTCGGGATCAAAAGTATAGTTTTTTATGGTAGTGATCAAACCAGAGATCTGTGGATTGCTTATTTTACTAACATCAAGAGAGTTGAGTTGCTTGATTAATCCAATTGACTCTGTTTTATATCCTTCTTTTTTGGTCTCCTGACCTTCCCCCGCACTTTCATACTCAAAGATATTGCTAGTGATCTTCTCTATTGTTTGAGATAATTCTAGGTTTTCATCCATAAAATTCTTGATCTCCCAAAATTTATCCAAATTGTCCTTTACCTCTTTTATTATTTCGTCAGTTTTATCTACGGTTTCATGAGCTTTGTCCTCAGCTTCTTTTGAGTCTATCTTCTGGTTGTCTAGTGCTGCCTTGGTGTCGGGGGTATTGTCTGTCGTTGTGGGATTCACTGCGTTCTTTGTCTCATTAGATGATGGTTGAGGAATTTGTTTTTCCTTCTCTGACGCGATAGTGGATGTATTTTTGTCGGGGTCATCTTGAGAAGTCCCGTTTTGTGGAGAGCTAGATATATTTTCGTTGCTTACTGATGAGATACGAGGAAAGGTATCATTTTGGAACGTAAAAACTCTCTTCTCCTGTCCCTTAAAAAAGGAGATGGTCTTGTCTTGCTGGGTAAAGCTTCCATCAGACTGGCTGAGAAATCATGAGGAATCTTTTCCTCCAGATACTCATAAACTCACGGGAATCGCTTCCCCAGAGGATATTGCATTTGGAGTTATGATATTCCCATCTTTATCATAAAAATCAATTCTTCCTGTAGCAATAACTTGTCCTGTTTCATCAGTAAGGGTACCAAACTGAGGATTGTTTCCCTGATAGAGATCAGGATAAATCTGCCAAATTTCGTGACGAGGAGCTTCTTCCTCTGCTTGTGGTTTAGTCTCAGGCGTTGGAGATGATGAAGGCGTCGATGGTTGCTGAAGGGTGTTGAAAGTAGCGAGAACTTGTTCTTGATTCGGATTTTTCTCTGTACCAACAAGTGCTGTATACAGATACATGACAGCAAACTCTGGACTTCAGGAAACAAGCTGCTGAGTCTCTTTCGCAATGTCTTTGCAGACAGTGCAGATCTTTTCTTGATTGGGTTTGATGGCATTTAAAAATTGCTCATTGTTCTTAGTGAGTTGATTGACAAGCAAAATTTTTTCTTGTTTGGTATCCAACAGTTTTTTTAATTTGGATCAGTCAAGATTCTCTTTTTGAAGTTCCTGAACGATATCAGGTGTTTTTTGACTTTCTGGAGAGTTAGTAGTCATGAATACAGAGGCAAGATGATTAAATGTTAGCGAGAATATCTTCTAGTTTTTTGATATCTTCCATATCTTTGAGATGGTATTGATCTTCCATCTGTTTGAGCTGAAGAAGAAATACTTGAGCTTTGGACAATGCTAACTCTTGACTTTTCGAAGAGCTTTCTTTGATTGCTGATTGGACAATAGTCAAGAGCGCATCAATGGTGTGGTCGTCTATGATATTACGCTCAAGAAGGACCTTGAGTCATCAAGCAAGAGGTCGCTCTGTGACAAGACTATCGCAGAGTGCAAGGAGATATACTTTTCTATCCATTATTTCTTGTTAGCATTGTAAATGTGTGCTTTCAATGTCTCTGGACTAGAGAAGTATTTTGCAGATTTGAAATCGTAAGACGAGTATCTCTCATCAGTTGTCTTGAAAAGACGGTAGACTTTTCCACCAGGAGCAGTATAAGGAGCTGATTGCCAAGTACCATCTACAATATGATCTCGACCACCTCCAGAAACGCTATATCCACCTCCAGCAGTACCTCCATTATTTTTATCAATATATGCTTTGAGTGCATCTAGCGTAGTAAAGGTCTTAGCATAAATGAAATTAGGAGACGTAAAGGTTTTGTTGGTACTATTGTAACTTATAGAGTAGACTTTGCCGTTTGGAGCGGTATATCTATTGCTTGTATCTACAATGTTATCCTCCCCAAGATATTCTTCAGTGAGATCATACAAATATTGGAGTGCATCAATTTTTCTCTGAGTAGAGGAAGCGGTACTATCTCCTTCAAGTTCACTAATCTTTTCATTGAGCATAGTCAGAAGAGTATTGAGGAAACTCGTCCTCAATGTAGAGGTATAAAGATCTTTGAGTGTAGTAAAGATGATCGCCACTTGAAGTTTTTCTGTTGTAGAAAGGTTTGAGCTTATATCACTACTATCTTCATCTTCAGTTATTGTAGTGACAGAGAATGAAGTGGAGAAGTCTCCTATAGTAAGGATACTGCGTACTCTGGTTTCATACAATTTACTTGAGATGATTTCTATGCTTACGGTATCTCCATTTTTGATATATCCAGTAGTTCCTGTCATGACGTCATTGATATACAAAACTCATTTATCGACACTTGCTAAACTATATGCACCTGTAGAAAGGCCAGCAATTGTTGCCTTAGAAGAAGTATAACTCTTCTTGGTTGTAGCATCAATAATACTTCCAAAAGAGAAGCTTGTTGGGGTATAATTTGCTACCCCTGAATAGACAAAACTCTGGATAGGAGAAGCTATCCCCGTGATCCCAAACTTATCCTTAGCAACAACATATCGGTAATATGTACCAGAAGTTCCTAATTCATAATTTACAAGAGGAACTGATATCGCTCAAGTAAATCATGATTTTACTATGCCAGTAAAGGCAGGGGTAGTGCCGATGTAATACAGATATCCACTGAGCCCAACTCCAGCATCACTTGAGGCATTCCACATGAGCGTAAATGCACCACTTACGGCACTTCCACTAGTTGGATAGGTGAGGACAGGAGTAGTAGGTCCTGTAGTGTCCAAAGCAATATTAGAGAGTGTCAAAGAAGATGATTCACTTCCTGATGAAAGGCTAATATATACAGCTTTGTTTCCATCATTACCTGTAAGTACAGGATAGAGGAGAAGCGGACTACCTACAGTATATACTCATGAGAGAGGAGTACTAACGTCTCCTGTAAGTAAATAAGATGCAGATTTATTTGCATTGAGAAGGATACTAACGAAAGATGGAGTATAATAGGTTGACCCATTGAGGATAAGATTAGCTCAAGTAATACTTCCTGTAGCAGTCAATGTGACATTCAGCGTAAAGGGAATCGGGACAAAGAATGCTGTATTTCCTGCATAATCTGTAGCTATGATTTGCCATACATAAGAAGCATTAGGGAGGTTTGTTATCGTTTTGCTTGTTCCTGTGAGTTCATAGGTATTACGAATGGCTATATTTGTTCCACTGAGGATAAAGGTATACCCAGAGATTCCAGCTCATGAGTCATTTCCAGCTCGAGAGAAAGGAACGTCTCGACTACTCGTTATCGTGCTTCCATTGGCTGGAGAGGTCCCTGTAAGTATGGGCGCTGTTTTATCAATCCAATTGACAGTAGCTAGTGTTGAACCAGTATTCCCTACAAGATCAGAGAAGGTAAAAGTAAATGACCCATTACCCGTAAAGAGATGCCCTGTTGCGTTGACTCAAGTGAGAGTCTCTGTCCATCACGTCAAACTTACATACACGTTCCCATTTGTCCAAACTCCTGTTGTAGGACTAACAACGGCAAATGGCCAGAAGGTATCAGTATAATTAAAGAGTCACAATGATGATGCTCCTGTATTTCCTGCAAGATCAGTAGCAATGATTTGCCATTGTCGTACATGGGAAGTGGTATAGGATAAGACATTAGCGAGAAGAGTAATCCCCGTTCCTGTTGTAGTGATTCCTGTGATAAGTGTTGCTCCACTGTAAATAGAGAAAGTATATCCAGAGATTCCTAGATTATCATTTCCTGACCAAGTAAATGCAAATGAACTACTTCCAGAAAGATGCGTTCCCATAGCAGGAGTAAGTAAACTCACTGACGGAGGTGTAGTATCTGGAGCAGTAAAGGTAAATAAACTTAAATGGTTAGTCCTAAATGTACAATATTGTCCACTATCGACGATACATGTGGTCTGTGGACTATTTGTTGTCCAAGTATTTCCGTCATTATAATTGGATCTCAAGATATTGAGTTGTTGCCCAGAAGTAGTAGTACTGACATACGTAGAGACAGTAAATGTTCCTGTATAAGGAATCAAATCTGCAGTAGTAGATCCTACCTCGATAGTTTGAAGAGGAGCTAAGAATAGTCCAGTCTCTCCTTGTACGGCAATTTTAGATCATGTAGCAAGTTGAGGAGCTATGAAGGAGCCACCTCGGCTAGCACCAGAGAATCAGACATATTGATTTCCACTAACGAGAAGTGATCAACTAAGGGATGCTCCAGTATAGAGATGTGGAGTTGTTATGTGATCTAATCACGTATTGCTATGTATAGCGAAATTACTCACAAGTGTCGGATGTGATTGAAGGAGTTGGATAAGCGATGCAGGTAAAGAAGTGAGTTGATTATTTGTTGCATAAAATAGTCCTAATCTAGAAAGATTACCAAAGCTCGTCGGAAGCGAAGTAAGTTGATTGTGGTCTAAATCAAAGATATACAAATTGGTAAGATTGCCAAAACTAGGCGGAAGAGAAATAAGTTGGTTATTGTTTAGATAAAGCTCTGTTAATCCAGAAAGATTACCGATTTCTGTAGGGAGAGAAGTGATTTGGTTATGGTGTAACGCCAGAATCTGTAAACCTGTAAGATTGCCAATATTGGCAGGAAGCTGGGTGAGTTGATTGTAAGATAGAGCAAGTTGATCTAGATTAGAAAGATCTCCAATAGAATCCGGAAGAAAAGAAATCTTATTGTTGTTCATGTAAATACGACGCACAAGAGGAGTAAGATTACTGATAGAAGAAGGTATGGATCAAGAAAGATTTTTGTATTGTAGATCAAGTATATAGACATGATTAGCAGAACAGGTTACTCCAGCCCAGCTACATACACCAGTGTTTACGAGCCAACCACCTTTATTAGTCCATCCAGATCCATTAGTAGAATTGTAAAGGTCTACAAGAGCGTTACATTCGCCAGTAGAAACATCAGTGACGTTATCACAGAATGGGGACGGAGTAGTTAGAGTAAATAAACTTAAATGATCTGTTCTAAATGTACAGTAGAGTTGACCATTGAGGATACATTCCGTATCTGGAGTATTAGCTGTCCACGTATTTCCATCGTTGTATTGAGATCTATAGATAGAAACTGTTTGCCCAGCAGTCCCAGAAGCTACTTTTGCAGAGATAATGAAATATCCACTTCCAGGGATGAGCTCGGCACCTGTAGATCCCACTTGGATAGTTTGAAGGATTTGTGATACTGAAGAAAGTCCTGTTTCATTTTTGACAGCCATTCATGTTCCAGAAGTTACGAGTTGAGGGGGAAGGAACGTATTATTCCAATTGCCTCAAGAAGCACTTACAAAAACAGTTCCGCTCAGTCTAAGAGATCAACTCATGGTAGATGAGGTATAGAGTCCAGAAGAGATGACGCCATCAAGACCACTATTATCCAAATTAAAATCTAGCCCACCAGAACGATATTTTTGTGCAAGGAATGCAGGGATGTTCCCCTCAAGAGTATTGTCTGATATATAAAGTGTGTTGAGATGAACAAGATTACTCAAAGAGGTAGGAAGTGATCCCTTGAGATGATTGCTCTGTATAGCGACTCTTTCCAAGAAACTGAGAAGAGAAAGAGAAGAAGGAAGCGTCCCAGAAAGATTGTTACTTCCAAGATCGAGATCAGTGACTCAAGAAGGAGAACAAGATATTCCATACCAATCACACAGTGTTGTTGGATCATTATCATTATCATTGACTCCAAACCATCCATCATGGGTAGTCCAGTTGTTTCCATCTGTAGCACTGTAGAGGTCTAGTAGTGCTGAACATTCATTTTCACTAATATCGCTCGCTTGAGAACAGTTGAATGTTTTGAAAGATTGTAAAGGAGAAGTAGTTGCCTGCCTAAAGATATCTTCTACACGTACAGTATAAGAATATTGTCATACAGGGAGAACGACATATATTGAAACATCTGGACTTGAGCCAGTATTTTGTTGGAAGAGAGAGCCTCCACTATATAGAGACAATATCCAACCAGAGAAATTCTGATCTACAGCACTCCAAGAGAAATGAACAGGAGTGTTTACAATACTTCCCTCCAAAGGAGACGTTATAGTAAGAAGAGGTGCTTGAGTATCTATACTAAAGGTGATAGAAGAAGAATTTCAAGCACGATCTGTTACTCTAAAGATATATTGTCCATCCGAAGAGATTCTGGCACCATTAGCAAAATTACCACTAAGATAATTTGTTCCGTTGAGTCCACTAAGTACAGCACCAGAAAGATTGAGGTCAGAGAAACTAAGTGTTATTCATGTAGTATAAATTCAATTGCCTGTTATGAGAGTCCCAAGGAGAGTAGTTCAAGTAAG
>CAIVDB010000126.1 GCA_903904545.1 uncultured bacterium
AGTATATATTTGATCTCATCTGATGAGAGGAACTTACTCTTTAACTTAAGTGTTTCATGTATATAAAGAATATAGTTGATTGCTAGTAAATTCTCTAGTATTGCTATGTCTTTTTTCTTGTTCCCTGTTTCGATTCCTATTGTTTCTCATTGTATATAATTGTTTTTGCCATCAAATATAATATCCTCACTGAAGACAATAGAGTCTGGATAGATATGTTTTGATAACTTATTCCCTACAATAAGTTTACTTAGCATATCTTTAGGATATAATATCCCTTTAAATATTCCTTGCTTTGATGTGATCAACTTGTTCTTGAATAATTCTATTCTTTTCTTTTTGAGGAATGTTTTAATGGTATGTATTATGGATAGGTATGTCTCTTCTATCTCCTGTTTTGTATCTGCATGAATAATAATTCAATGATTCTCTAGAATAAGGACCTTGGGTGATTGGAATCAATGTTTTTTGTATATTTTTTGCGATAATCATGCTCATGGTGATGCATAATCAATGCTCTTAAGATTCTTTTCAAGGAGCCCATTTAGTTGCTTTATTCCATTTTTTGCACAAGAGAATATATTACTATATACGGAATGATTGTGGAAGACAATCTTTTTTGGTAACAGAATATGCATAGATGTTTCTATAGAAGCCCTTGCCTCTCTAGATTGATTGTTTTCTTGTGTGATTTTGTTGATCTTCTTGTCAGATTCAAATGTTGTGTCTTCTTGAAGTGATGATATGATTCACTCCTTGATGTTGATATAATCTATTTTTACTCATATATTCTTAGTGTGCATATCTTTTAATAGTGTCCCTGATGCCTTGATATACATTTCTCTTTTAGAGACCTTGACTGATATGTTTCCTCATCATCATTGAACGTCTTCTATTTTAGATCATAACTTTTTAGCTAAGTATATGTAGTCGTTTATGATTTCTTTGTCTGTCATTTTGTATATGTTAGAAATAAATTATACTTCTCCAATTAATATATTATATTTGATATAGAGAATAACTAATTGTATAATCCCATTAGTATCTGACTCTATATCTGGCTCTCTCTCTGTTATTAAATAGTAATTAGGAATTATACTAGACAATGTATTTTTTATATCTTGGGAAGACACTTCTCAGGAACATTCGAATACCTGTTTGGTTAGATCATCATTTATGTAATGTTCGACTGCTAATGTTTGGATTCTTTTGAGTCCTTCTATTAAAGGTTCTAGATAATATGAATTTGATAATTGTATAGATAACTTTAACTTAATAACTTCTTCTGGATCTCAGAGATTCTTTATTCATGTCAGTGGTGATAGCGAGATTATAATGTCGGCAAATTTTTCCTGAGACTGAATATATTGTACGCTGTCTTTTTTTCTGCTTTCTAGTTGTTCCTTTATGTTCTCTTCTGAGTATCATCTTTCTTGTGTATCTCTGACTATCTTCCAATGTAATCTAAGTTGTTCTTCTGGTTTAATGAACATTTTTAGATCCATGTTATTCCTCATGTGCTCAAGAAAGAAAGGATGTAGTCCAGCAAATATTAGAAATTTGGAGGCATTTATTTTTTGAGGATCAGTAAATGTCCCTGTGGAGTGATCATAGTGTTTTCTATAAATGGTATCTCAGGACTTTAATATCTTCGCATGAATTAAGTCTAAGTGTAAGTTGTTCCCCTTAGGATTTAAATGACTAAATTTCTTTCGATTCTCGTCTCCTCTAGGCCACTTGTGAATATCATCTCCCTCTACCAGAGTTACTAGACTGTCCTTGAATAATGATATTATGTTTTTTACTAGGGTACTCTTCCCTGATCAGGAATCTCCCCCTATTCCTATAAGTAGTTGTTTTTCCTGATATTTTCTATTTCTCAAAAATCATATTTTATATACTCATATGATGGTTGTAATTGTGCTAATGATCAGCATAGTAAATAGAATATTCTGTATGAGAACTCCCATCTCTGGTGAGAATAGAATGTTATTTAGAGAAATTCATGACCATGCTGGATGTATTAGACTAAAAATTGACATAAAATCGGAGTTCCTCTCTAATGCAAAAAACAAAAAATATCATATATTTAATGCTACGAGGTTGGTCTTTGAAAGATTATCATATTTAATATAGAAATATAATATGAATGGAATGGATCGATAGTACCGTCATAATTGTGGTGGTACCAATACGACGAGTAGTCAGAATAGTATTCAGGAGAAGATCATCAGATAGTCTATACTCATCTTCTTCTCAAATCTAAATACAAGTAGTAATACCAGGTAGATTCAAGGGATGAAGAAAAAAAATAAACCGTTAAATCAATAGTTTAAGAATAGGGAGAATATTTTTATCTGCTCTGGATTATGTAGAACCAAAGCGTTGTATCAAATACTTCATAGGTAGGGGAGGAGCAATAGTGTCGTTGTACATCAGATGGCTATTAGATACATTATAAGCTTTCTTATGCTAGTCCCTTTGCTGAATAAATATAAAAATATGAAAGGGACGATGAGGACTATATGTGTCTTTGTTGCTATTCATATTCATAGCAAGATCATCGAGAATAAGTATTTTTTGTTACTTATTCCATAAAGAGCTAAGAACAATATTGCTGTAGGGATAACATCAAATTGACCATAAAAATAAGTAATGAAAAGAAAAATTGGCGATAGCCGATAAAATATTAATATCTTCTTCTTATATACGGGGAATCGTTTAAATAATACTCGTAGTATTGTTATATCTGACAAAAGAAGAACCCCTTTTATTACTATAATCTTTATCCAAACTATTTTTGTTAAGAAAAGTGCTATCAAGGGGAATGATGTAATCCGTAGCATAACTGGTGAATATGGGAATGCGGTTATATGACCGATACTGTAGAAATAATTATAAGGATTGTGAAATCATGACTGTACGAAGTAATCGATAAAAGGTAGAAATCATTTTATAAATAATCATCCTACAAAAAGGCTGCCAATAACTATTTTCAATAGCAGTCCAATCAAGAATAGCTTGTTTTTCAATAATTGTCTAAAATCTGTCATCGGTCTTTTTATGAAATACTAAATATTTTGTTCATATAAAATTTGTCATTGTTGTGTATCATATTATTAGTATGTTACATATCTTTGGGTCAAAAGAGAATATATGAACAAGTATATATAATATTCATAATCATGAAAATAATGAGAATGTGTATACTAGTGTGTATTGTATAATCTTGTTTACATTATGTTTCCCTTTTTGTTCGAAAGTCCATGACTTATTTAAGAAGTATCCTAGAATAAATCATACAACATATCCTGTTCATGAGGCGGCAAGGTACCCGATATGTAAGAACTGCAGAAAAATATAGAAAACCCCGTAGTTTAATATGGTACTTGTTATGCCTACTACTGTAAATTTTAGAAAGTCCTTTCAAAATATCTTAAAACAGATCTTTGTTAGTAATCATTTCGGGATATGTTTTTTTCATGTATCTCTCATTATATAGATATTCAATAGATAAAATTAAATTTCCCTATACTTACTTTTTTATGTTTAAAAGTCAATGATTGTCTGATAAATAATTTATTAATTATATTATCTCTGTTCTCCAAAATGGGTTATGTAAATCGGTAGATAAATCTTATATTCTAATCTTATATTCTAATCTTATATTCTAATC
>CAIVDB010000127.1 GCA_903904545.1 uncultured bacterium
ATATTTTGTACAGTAGATGTATCTTTTTTCTCTCATCTTTGTGAAATTTTAGCATAGTATCACTAATAATTATTCCTCGTCCGCTTTTCCCGATCTTATTTTTCTTGTAGATAACCAAAGGTAATCGTATGTATTTTATCAGCTTCTCAATTGCTCTTCCTCATATGCCTCAACAAAAAAATTCCTGAATCTTCTTCCATCTTGTCTTTCCAAACTCTGGGGAGATGCCGATATCGATGGTATGTTTCCCTGGGAAGTTAGGAAGTGTCCCTTGAAGTCGATTATTATGCTTGTAGATGTTTTCGTAGGTTTCCTGATAGAGTGGCACGAGATGAGCTAATCGATAGATGAAATAAATATCATTATTGGGAAGCATAATGTGATACAAGTTTTGATGATTGTGACTTACGTAAAAACTGAGGCAAAATTTCTTTCTCTTGGACCTAAGTCCCCTCTTGAGAAAAAAAAGACGAAAATAGATCTCACTTCGGAATCTTGCGCGTCGGAGTGCATTCTTCTTGGTGATGATGAGAATATCTATGTCTGAATCATCATCCAGGGCATTGAATGTTATAGAATTACAAAGATAGATAGATTGGATAAATGGTATATTTCTATATATCCAGCGAAATTTCTTGATATAACTACTATATTCCTGCATATAGGGATTTGGAGTAGTCCATGAAAATCATTCTTCTCTAAAATCTCCTAGTCTTAGCGGTTTTGCAGTCTGTTTATTTTTTTTCTCATTACAGAGAAAAATGTCAAACTGTTTGGGTACAGGATAATGCATTATTTTGTAAAAGATGAGTTGATTCTCATCTCTTAGTGTGCTTTCTAATTGAGTGGATGGGTTCCTCATGGGGAGAATTATTTATTTCGTTCTAAACAATCTCATGATGTTGCTATATTTAAACATATTTTTCTTTGGATGGACTGTGTCCTTGTATCTATAGTAAATATTCCGATAAGTTTATCTGGTTCATTTGTTTTAATATTTTTTTGGCGAAGTTCTATTTCTCCTGTAAAATTTCTCCCTGAAAGGATAAATGATTGCATATTCTGATCTTGAGTTATTCCTTTGTTTATAGTTACTTGAAGGTTTTTCCCCGAGAGACTCATGGTATAGGTATTCTTTTTGCAATAGTAGGTAGAGGGAAGTACTCCTGTAAGTGCTAATACAGATGCTGTATATACTGCATTCTCTCCACTTGTGTATTTGAGTATGATGCTATTGGTCGTAGGTTGTATGAAAATACTATATTTTGTTGGGTAGATTGTTTGTCATCATGTGTTGATCCCCTTACTTGTCATTGCATTATTAGCAAAAGAGGACATTTCTCCATATAAGGATTCTACGCAATTTTGTCCGTAGAAAATATCTTTGTTTTTTATTGTAAAAAAATTTTTCCCTGCCATCACTATGATTGCTATGATCACAAGCACGAAAATCATCTCTAGTAGAGTAAATCACTGCTTTTTCACGGTTTTTGGCTATCTAATAAAATAGAGTTATTAACTATTGATAAGTGGTCTTACTACGTATCTGTATGATGTATCGTCTTTATCCATCAAGATCATAGGCTTTTGCCCATCTACGATATTGAGTGCAAGTTCATCTCCTTTGATGATTTTGATGAAATCAGTGATATATTTCCCGTTTACTCCAAGCGCAACAGGCTCTCCCTCTATAATTGCAGGGATAGTTGTGTTTCCAGCTCCTTTATCTGTCTTTCCTGAAGAAATATTGATGCTGTCTTTTGTAGTTTCTATTTGGATGTAATTGTTGATATCTCTTGTAAGAATTCCAATTTTTCTGATGGCTTTTTCACAGAGATTTTTGTCCACTAATATTTTAGTATTGAAGTTTTTTGGCATAATCTCCTCTCTATCATATTCAGGGAAATTTCCTTGTATCAATAGTGATGTTGCCAATATTTTGATATCATTTACTTTGATCTGGAATGCAATGAGATTCTCTGAATAATGGATTTGTATTTCTTCTGATTCTTTGCCTGTAGCATATTCAGCTATCTTTTGCATATCTGTCATAGTTACTTTGGGTACAATGAGAGAAAATTCTTCTTTGTTTGTGGAATTTGTCTTGCATTCTGCGAGTCTAAATGAATCCGTTCCGACAAAATACAACATATCTTCTTTTGCTTTGAGGAGGACTCCTGTAAGTACAGGACTGAAATTCTTCTCCGTGACTGCATACTCTACCTTACTTATCCCTTCTGCAAAGGTTGGTGTGTCTAATGTAATGGTATTGTCTCTTGGTACGTCAGGAAGTGCAACATATTCGCTTGCTGAGATTCCATTGACTTCAAAAATATCTTTAGCTGATTTGATTGTCATAATCTGTGACTTTTGGTCCACGCTACACTCAATATCTTTTTCTTCTATTGTTTTGATGATATCTGAAAACATCTTTGCATTTACAGTAATGGCTCCTTCGACTTGTACTGTACAAGGAAGTTCTATCTCAATGTATTTTTCCATGTCTGTAGCTCTCAGAATAAGTGTATCGATAGATGCTTTGAGATACATATTTTGGAGAATAGGGAGTGTAGCATTTTTTGCTACAAATCTTGTGACAATATCGATAATTTCAATAATTTTCGCTGTTTCAAGAGAAATCTTCATGATGTGTGTGTGGTAAGGAATTAAAGGAATGCTTGCTTATTTCCCAAAATTACGTTCTTGGGCGATGTGGTCGAACCACTGTAATGCTTCTTGATAGTCCGTTATTTCAAGTTCAGGACATTTTTTGTTTGTAAAGAAGAGTTCTGCATATCCAATTCGTCGTGACATAAATCCCGATGTTCTTTTGGCTACATCACCTTTTGTTCTAATAACTAGTTCTATGGGAGCAATATCTCATAAATCTAGCGCTTGGCTTATTGTTGCTTCGTCGATGGTATTCATATCTGTTCCTTGTTGAGCGAGTTTATGGATTCCTCTTAGTATCTCATCTCTTCCGCCATAGTTGATAGCAAAGACAAAATATTTATTCGTTGGATAGGTATTCCTTTGTTGTTTGGCGAGAAGATATTCTTTGAAATCTTGTGTGATCCCATCGAAGTTTCCTATCGGTTTGAAGTTTATCTGATGCTCGTGGAGGAAATCATCTAAGTCCTCCTCTACTAACTTATGCATATTCATGAGGAAGTCGAATTCTTCTTTTGGTCTCTTGACGCCATTTTCTGTACTGAGTCCTCGTAAAGTGAATACCTGTACCTCAGTCTCTGTAAATGTATACCTAATGAGATCTAATGCTTTCTCGTAAGAGGTCATGTATGCCTCTGCTACTGATTTTTCATGGAGTTTGGCTCGAGTTCTGTTTCCGTCTGGGATAACCGCTACATGTTTC
>CAIVDB010000128.1 GCA_903904545.1 uncultured bacterium
AAATTTCTTAAAATTGATATTTTGGATGTTTAATCTAAGCTCCTGTATATATTCTTTGGTGAAAATGACTCCTCTCTTGAAATAGAAGTAATCAAAAAGTGCCTTTTCTGGACTTGCTTTGTATATGAGAAAATTATCTCATTTTATAATCTTGTATTCTCAGAAAAATGGTTCTTTTATTGATTTATAGTCAAATGTGCCAAAAGTATTTTGAAATTTTGCAGTTTTGTTTGTCGTTACTAATGTAAAGGTATATACATTTTCGGTGATGATGTGGTTTTCAAACAAAACGTATTCTAGGCTTAGGTAGCTTGGTGGATAGATAAGATTTGTGGCAATAAATTCTTTGAATGAGTTTGTCTTCCCCGATAGGGATATCTCTTGTACCTTATCTGCACTGACATATATTCATTCTCTTATATTATAGATCTTTTTCTGCCTTAATCTATTTGTAGCAGTGACCGTAGCTGTTTTTTTGTCTTTATAAAAAAGAGCCAGTTGATTGAGCGTGAAATAGGGTAATTTGTTTAAATTTTCTATCATATTTTATTTCTTTAAAATGTAATTTTAATTAGTTTATAGAAATAAAAAATAAAAGCAAATATTTAATTGTTTTTATCAGTTCTAATTATTTGATTTCATTTTCTTTATCTTGACTAAATAGAAAATGGATATATTGTCTTTGTTTAGAATCCCGCTTACACTCATTATATTCTTTCTCTGATGGGGTATTGTTAGATTGTATATAAAAAAACCCAGACGATGTTGTCCAGGTTATTTTGTGAAGAAAATTAGTTTATTGGTTTATTGGGAACCTTGCCTATCGGTTTACATACCGAAGGCATGCAGGCAGGTTGGTGTATTGGGGAATGTTTTATTTTCCTCTTTACTGTTTTTACTGTCATTATGGTAATTTATTTTCCAATGCTTCGATTCTTTCTCTTAGGAGATCTATTTGTTGTTGTTGATTGAAATAGAGATCTCGAAGTTGGGTAATTTTGGTATTGAGCGCTCTGACTGCTTCGATCAATGGAGCAACGAGATTACTGTAAGAAACCGCCTTGATTCCGTTCTCTGCTGTGTTTACGATTTCTGGAAATACTTTCTCTATCTCTTGAGCAATGATTCAAATATTTTTTGTATTATCTTTTTTTCGAGTAAACGTATATCCATGAAGGGAAAGGATTTTATCTAATGCATTATCGATCACAACGATGTCTTTCTTGAGTTGCTTGTCTGAAGCCATATACCAACTATTTGCTCGAGCTTCACCATTTATGTATGTGGTTCCATTTACATACAACTTATGTCCTGCAGTATTTCATGTTCCGATACCGACGTTTCCATTGCTAGTAAGATAGATTTGATTTGCATTGTTGTAAGTACTGATGTGTGCTCCTGTAGTAAGTCTAATATTTCCACTAATAGTAAGTGCTTCTGTATTTGTTGAAGAATTTGTGTTGATCCCTACCTTACCGTTGTTGTAGAGAAATATTTGATTTGTATATCCTGTATATTCTATAGAAGCTCCTGCAGTTGTATTAAACTTCAAAGCCCCTCATTTGATTAATATCTTTCCATTTACATTGAATTTTTCTCATGCTACGGCATCTGCTACATTGACACTTCCATTGGAAGCAAGGTAGACTTGATTCGTCCCTGCAGCACCAATCCATCCAGCTGAAGTTAATTTGACGTTTCCATTTACCTCGAGTTTCTGTGATGCTCATCCTGTTCCGATACCTACGTTGTATGCTGGAGTAGTTCCTAAGTAGACCTGATTCCCTGTGTTTCCGATTCGTCCAGCCGAACTTAATTTGATGTTTCCATTGACTTCAAACTTCTGTGTTGGTGTCAATGTGTTGATCCCTATGTTCCCGTTGTTAGAGATAATCATTCTTTGATATGTTGTGGGGATTGGACTTCCTGCTGTTACATTCCCTGTGAAGGCATAGAACCTTATTCCTTCGCTTGTTCCAAAAGTGATGGCACGGTATCCAAATGTTGCGTGAGTTGCAGCTACTTTGAAATTACTATCTCCAGACATTTTAACATTATGTCCTATGACACTATTTCGTGATGAAGATCCTTGTCCAAGATATAGTCAAACTCGGTCTCCTAGTGAGACATTGAGTGGAGCTGTGGTGCTATCACCTATTGTCAACTTATTATCTGGAAGAGTTGCTGGAGTTCCTATCCCTACATTTCCATTTGCATAGACTCTAAAAAGAGGTTTGGAGTTATTATTCCCCGTGAGAGAAGCAATATGAAAATTTGTATCGTTTCCTAAAATAGTTCGTCCTGTAGTAGTGTTATTTCTAAAAATGATATTTGATGCAGTACTGTCTTTGAGAAATAGCGTGTCTCCTCCATTGCTTTCTACGTGAAGTCTTCCACTAAATGCTTGTGTCCCAACCCCTCCTATCTTTACATTGAGATTTGTATTGGTATTATAGATGTCATTATTGGCGGTTCCTGATCGGAAAGTATCTCCCACGACGTTGTTTGTAATATATTGTTGTATTAGGTTATTTACTGTCCCCGTATTGACTCCGCCGAAGCTTGTACTACTCCATAGTTTTCCAGCATCATCTACTCCTAAGACCTTTGTTACGATGCCATCTGTTACCATACTGTTGAGGAGTTTGATTTCATTATTTTCTCCATCTAAGATAAGTTTCTCTATTCCTCCATTTGTTCCATCAGAAGAAATAATAATTTTTTTGATGGTCTGTACTGCATTGGTGATGCTTGTATCGATAGAGATCTCATTAGCAGCTCGTACTGCAATACTTCCTAGTCCTAAGACCACACTCATAAAGAGTAAGATAGCATTTCTTACTTTCAATGGTCTTGGTTGGATGGGGTGGGTGGAAAACATGGTGCCGTTTTTATTATATAAAATTTGGCTTGTTACCTAGTCTATTATGATAGCGATCTTTGTGCTACAAACATAAGTATACCCCAAAATAAAAATAATGCAAATTTTAGGGACTTTTATTTATGAGGATTATTAACTAAAAGTTAAGAACTAAAAGTGAATAGTTTTTTGTTTTTTTGTATATTGGTTATTGCTATATTGGATGGTGGGTTGGAAGGACATAAAGGGGCAAAGGAGAAAAAGGAATTGGTATGCCGCCTTATTTGGGAATTGATGTTGG
>CAIVDB010000129.1 GCA_903904545.1 uncultured bacterium
AGGGCTCTTTTTTTATTATTGGGAAAAATTTAAATAGACTGATTTGCCCTGAGGACTCCGGGGGCACCTGCTCCATCAAGAAGTTAAAATCATCAAAACAGGAAAGAGTGTCTTACAATTTCCCCTTCTTGTTTTTAAAAGATTTAGGCAAAATATATTTGAAAATGCCGAGTCTTTCTTTTTTATGTTCTTCTAGATAGCTATCGCACATCTCCAAAACGTTTCTTTTCCCGTCTCTATCAAAAATCACTCTAAAATTAATAGGATTTAATCCTACAATATCTATCTCCTTCCCAAACATTCCAATTTTTTGTCATTTTGGCTCAACTTCACTAAGGATATCTCTTATTTGTTGCACTATTTCTAAATCTGTTAATGGTTTATTGGATCATTCTTCGATTTCTCTATCCATTATTTTTTTATATTTAGATTCTTCTGCTGGATTAATTGTCATAAGAGTAACATATCTAAATTCTACAGCATTTAACAATTTAATTGTTCATTCAACGTGTCATCTAGAATATTTTTCTCATCCAAGTCATGGCATAAGCATAACTGATAAATCTATTCAAGACTCGTTTACTTTTTCTCAAGCCACTATCATTTCATCAAAAGTGTTTCCCTTATCTACATATTTAAGCACTTCGTCGGATCAGCTTTCAGCTCATCGATAAATACAAGTCAATCCAGATTCTCTAAGCTCTTTTAGATCATCCACTGTTTTCTTTAAAATAGATTTTGTGTTTGCATATATAGATATTCTTTCAAGATCAAGTTTTTCATCAACATGTTCTATACACGTTCTCAAAGTTTTTTGATCTACATCCAAACCGTTTCCAGATCATATAAAGACCCTAGTTATATCTCTTTTGTATGATTCCAAAGCATCTACAACCTTGTCAGTATGTTCTATAAATTGTTCTGCAGTTTTTTGTTGGTGTTTTATCTCATTATAACGATCACAATAGGTACATTTATTATGATCACAACCATCAGTCAACTCTAATTTCAGCACATTTGGTAGTCTCTCTGCTGGTGGGCCAACCATTATTCAGGAAGAATACAGATCAGGATCAGAATATATTTTATTGAGATGTGGTGCAACAAATTTATTAACATCACTAAAATTTAATGCATAATTATTACCATCAATGGGTATAAACATCTGTTCTTTTATAAGTGCTTGCATTCATACTGATTGGAACTTCGCTAGAGATTCCTGATAGGTTTCTGTGCTAGAACCTTCTTTAGCATCTAAGACTCTTTCCTCTATTTCTTTTATCATATCATACAGTCTATCATGAATATCTTTATCGGTTTTTTCTCTATTTTTTTTGGGAGTCTCATGAAACATAGTTTCTGAATCTATTTCATGTTCAATTCACAGATCCGGATTTCCTCAACCCGTAAAATATGAAAATTTTACTATAATAGTATTACCTCTTACAGACACAACTTTTCCTTTACTTCATTCCTTAGTTAATCTATAATAACCATTAGCTTTCTTATTCATTATTATATTATCTCATTTTTCAAAATTTGGGAAAATTGCTAATAATATTTTC
>CAIVDB010000130.1 GCA_903904545.1 uncultured bacterium
GTAAATCTTTTATCTTCTTTTTTTGACCATGGAAGAACAAATTACCCTTTTGACAACACTCCCTAGTGATGATGAGCTTTTCGAGGCCTTTATTGCCGCTATGAAGGAAGGCGTCCATGCTAATATTTCCGGCACAATCGACAAAATTTCTTGATTTGTAGAAAATGCAAAAGATGAGATCAAAAATCTTGTCCATGTGGACCCTACTACAGGACTCTCTTTGGATATTACTATCGAAAAAGGTGATATCGTCCTGGCTGCCTTTATTAGTAAGCAATCATGGCTGATGAGAGGTGCACTCAAGATTTTACTTTCTACCGTAGGTGCAAGTACGTTCACCAACTTCGTAGCGAAGATGAAAAAAGATCCTGAAGATGTAAGAGTAACTACAGGTACATTGTCTAAGATTATGACACTCTTCTTCGTGACTCATCTGGGAAAGAAATATCTTACACAAGAAACAGAAGCGACTATCCATGATAAGATTGCTGCCTTGTTTGCATAATTTTATCCTTGCCTGAGAGAAGAAATGGACATGATATTTAGCGATTCCAATCAATATGTACAAGATACTGAGGTACTCCAGAGTTCCTTAGGCTTTGTCAGTGCGATGGATATCGATATTTATGTCAAAAGATCATTTTTTATCAATCAATGAACTACAAGTATCTCTGGAGGGGTGATTGCATCCTTTACCAAAGATCATCTCGTCGATGAAGAATTTCTGTATTATCGTATTCAGTCTGAAAATTTACAACAGATCGCTTCTAAGTGAGTTATTAGTTGTACATTGGAAGGGAAGAGCACTCTCATTCTGAGTCTTTTACAAGGATTGATCCAGTGAACTCCTATTATTGCAATTTTGATTATCTCTATAGCAATGTTCTTTTTACCTCCGACTATTGCTAAAATTTTTCGCCGAATCAGTGTAATAGGGATCATTATCACCTACACATTTTATGTATGGAAGATTGGACGTTTATTGTATAAGGCAGTAACCAATAGAGGAATAGACTATAATGGACTCAATGTTATTTATGATGAGGAAAGTGATATTGCTCTTATGCATCAAGAACACTTTGCTCTAGTCAAGCAATTGCAAGAAACCATTTGAGCCAGTAAAATAGTCTTTTATCAATGAATACTCCATGCAAAACAACTTATTCATAAACCCTCTTTGTGGAGAAGTATTCGATCTTTTTTCTTCCCTCACGAGGAAAATCCCATATCCTACGACCCACGTATTCACGAGACGAGCCAGAAACTTTTGTCAGCTTCCTTTATCTGACTAACGCCAACTCCCCCACATGCTTAAAGATTTTTTTCATCAGATACAACAAAAGCTCATCAGAAAAAAAGATCTGATTCCTTCTTCAATTAATGAATTAGCTCAAAAATATAGCACACTCTTCGCACAAAAAGTGCTTCATGAAGTCGCTCTTTCTCCAGAAGATGCCTTGTGTGCACAGATCGCTGAAGAGAGTTATCATGAGCCAGTACAACGCAGCAAACAATTGCAGTCCTATCATCTCGCAGATACCTATAGCTCATGAAGTGCTTGCGTGTACGTAGATGATCAAACGAAATGCTGCATTATCTGATATAGAGGGACTGTTGTTACTGATGTGCATGATATCGCTAGTGATGCACAGATCGTCTTGGATGTCCAGTGAATTGATCCTAGGGTCCAAGAGGCTTTACGTCTCTATGATACGATCAAAAGAGAGTTTCCTGGCTATGCGATCTGGGTGTGTGGCCATTCATTAGGAGGAACCTTTTCTTATATCGTTGCAAAACACAGACTCCCTGCACGTTGCGTAGTCTTTAATCCTGGAGTATCTTTGAATACCTTCTTTGTCCAGATGCTTGAGGATACGTTTAGGAAAAAAGTCTGGACACAAAACACGTATACCTACAAAATTCTAGGAGACATCATCTCTACGGTTGCTTTTGTCGGTCACGTCAAAACCTTTGTCATCAAGTGAGATAATCCTTTATCCTTGCACTTGTTAGTAAATTTTTTACCCAAAACGACTGAGACATAAAATACTATTTGGATATTGCTTTTGAATACCAAGTAACTATCTTCTCTCTATAATTTATAATTTATCATTTATCTTTTCTTCTTATTCTATGTTTATCATTGGACTTACAGGAACTCTTGGTTCTGGAAAATGAACTATTGTAGACTACCTTATGGAGAAATACCATTTTGAGCATCTTTCTGCTACTGTTTTTATCACACAGGAAATCATCAAGAGGAATCTTCCTGTCGATAGAGACAATATGCGTATCGTTGCTGATGATCTTCGTAGGACCTATGGACCGGGAT
The DNA here is from genome assembly GCA_903904545.1 of uncultured bacterium. The sequence continues at coordinate 2,333 of CAIVDB010000130.1, forward strand.
ATATCATCGAACAACTCTATGTACAAGCAGTCCAGTCTGGAAAAAATGCTGTCATAGAAAGTGTAAGAGCTGTGGGAGAACTTGAGTTTCTCAAGAAACATCCTCATGTATCTTTGTGGGCGGTTGATGCGAATCCACGTATCAGATACCAGAGGATTGCACAAAGAAAAGGAGTCAAAGACAATGTAACATTTGACTATTTTCTCAAACAAGAAGCAAACGAATCCAACAATACTAATCCTAATGAGATGAATCTGCCTGCGTGTATTGCTATGTCTGATTATCATCTTACCAATAATGGAACCAAGGAAGAATTATGGAAACAAGCAGATGCTATCATATGGCAATTGAATATAGATAGTAAATTGTAGATGGAGAAGAGTTGAAAATTACGGATTACCAATTTATAATACAACATTTATAATTTATAATTCCCCTTCCATGAGGATCCCTATATGAATTTCCAATAGACATATCCATCTTTCTCAGATTGATATGGAAAAACTCTTCGGTAAAGGATACCAACTTCAGCAAGACAAACCCCTGTCACAACCAGGAAAATTTTCTTGTAAAGAAACACTTACCCTCGTCTGACCCCAGGGAAGAATAGAAAAAGTAAGGATTATGTGGCCTACCAGAAAATGCACGCAAGTAGAACTTTTGAGGTGAGATACCTTTATCCTTGGATGTGAGGCTCCAGTCCGCGTATCTGGGAATATTCAGGAAAGTGGAAGTCTCACCCTCGTCGGCCCTCAATGAGAGGTTTTTGTTTCTCAAGGGGTGATTGTAGCCCAAAGACATTTGCACTGCACGATCCCAGAAGCAAGGGATTTATGAGTCCACCACAATCAAATCGTCAAAATAAAAATACCTGGCCCAAGAGAACTCGTCTTTGATCAGGTAAAAGTCAGGGTCAGAGATGATGCAGCGCTTGATTTTCATATTGATAGAGAAGAAGCAAATGCTTCTTGAATAGAAAAATGAGATCGAGGTATAATTGTAAAATAATTTTTAATGCGTAATGCGTAATGTTTAATTATTGAGTTTTTTGTATACAAGATTCCTTCACTAAGCATTAATCCTTAATCCTTAAACACCTGCCTGCCGGTAGGCAAGGTTCAACATTTGCAAGAACTATTTTCTCACCTCACAATGTTGGACATATTTGCTTGCCATGGTTTTGAGTTCGAGCAATTCATCATCCGTAAACGGTTGGCCTCCAAAGTCAGGATCCAAGGTATTTCCTCAGATATAATTCTGTAAATAATAATGTTTCGCTCCTCTGATATACTGGGCCATAAGCTCAATATCTTCTATAGTGTGCATTCACTTGATCACCGTCGTCCTATATTCGAAATCGATATCTCCTTCCAATAGGGTCTGGAGCAACTTTTGGTAACTGTAGAAAAAATCATCGGGTTGTTGGGCTCCTACCGCCTCATGATAGCGATGTAAAGCATGTTTGAGATCGACAGCTACATAATCTAATATGCCATCCTGGATCATTCTTTTGACGATTTTGTAGTCTCTGCCATTGGTATCAAGCTTTACGAGAAAGCCCATGTCTTTGATTTTCTTGGCGATATCATAGAGGTCATTTTGAAGCGTTGGTTCTCCACCACAGATACTGACCCCATCGAGTAAACCCCTTCTGGACTCGAGAAAATTAAAGAAGACCTCTTCAGGAATAAGGTCATTTTGGAAGAGCATCATCTTCTCTGGAAGGACACATTCAGGATTATGACAAAAACTGCAGCGAAAATTACATCACTGGGTAAAAATGACACAGGCAATTTTGCCTGGATAATCTATCATTGTCGACTGTTGGATACCTGCTATTTTCATAGGGACTAATAACTAAAAACGAAGAACTAAAAACTATAATTTATTTTTTACTTTTTAGAGTTTTGATAGAAGAGACTAATATTTTTATTATTTCTGTACATATAGTCCGGAGTTTTGTATAATCAAGTTGATTAATGTATCCTGTATCTTTGAGTATATCTAGCCGATATGCTGATTCATTAGCTTCTTTGAGAGCAATACTCATCTTACTGATAAAATCTGCTTTTGATTGACCAAATTCTGCTTCACGAATTAGTGCTCCAATACTTGTTCCTGATCTTAGAAGTTGTTTACTTAACGTATGTTCTTTCTTATATTCAACAAGATGTTGATATAATTTTACAATCTGGATTGCAAAATCGTAACTTTTTTTCTTTAAAATACTTTCTTCTCTCATTAGTTTCTCCTGTTAATAATTAAAGAAGTTTTCTGACTTTTAACTTTTAGTTTTTAACTTTTAGTTATTCTACCTTATATCATAAATCTTTGATCATTTTCATAATTCTCGCAATAGGTGTACCTATCATATTCAGCGGTTCTCCTATTATACTCTCGATGAATGTAGAACTATATTGATTGTAGGGATTAAATCCATGTGCATGGGTTTTATAATTATCGGTCCCATCATCCAAGTATCTATTTATATCTGTATCATCATACGCTCTTAGCTTTGCCTTGGTGATTACACAGTCAGAAAGTTGCTGTTGCGTAGCCAAGTTGATTGCATAAATGCCGGTATAATAGGAGAATTCTTTGCCTGACATAGCTTGTAGTCTCTCAAATCACTCTTGTCTAGATTTGGGCTTCTCTAATATTTTCCCATCGAAATAAGCAACAGAATCAAATCAGATAACGATAGCTTCAGCACACTCTTTAGCAACAGCCTCTGTTTTGAGTTGAGAAAGATACTTCACCAAAGCTTCTGGTTCTGTAGGTCTGTCGGCAGTATATTCATCTACGTTACTTCCCTTAGCCTCAAAGGGGATGCCTGATTTTGTAAACACCTCTATCCTAGAGGGAGATGTTGTTGCAAGGACTAATTTCATGTGATAGGAGTACAAGATAAATGCTTATTGTATTTTACTTACGTCTCAGTTTATAACTATAGGTTTAGTTGCTACTATTTCATCGAGATAGTGGATTCTTTCACTGGGCTGGGGAAGTGGATTGTACAGAAATATCTTTTTATCAAAGCCATAAGCAAATCACATTTCCATCAAAGTATTCCCTCCGATATAATTTTCTATTCATTTCTTGTCTAGGTTGAGCACTAAGATTGCGTCTGATGATGCAATGAGATTTCGATATCTTTTGATGACATCTACCGATGCATTTTGTCTAAATATTGTGTCTCCTCCCTGTGCATTCTTTGTCTGTAGAAATTCTTCATAGGGAATCTCTCCATTGGCTATCTTCTGTGCCATATACGGGATATTCACCTCATGATACAGAGCCTCTAACTGCTCTTTGAGTTCAAGCATCTTTGGTGTAAATTCGATACTTCCGCAAATGATAACTTTCATACACTATTGGATAAGAGATAAATTATTGTTTATAATAATGGGATTCATTAATTTAATTTCTTGCACATATCTGATAGCCTCTTCACTAGGAATATCGTTGAGGATAAATATTTTTTTTCTAAGGTAACAAGCCACTCACATGTCTACTAATGTTGCTCATCCTATATAGCCAACGATTCATCCTTTGTCAAAGTTTGTTACCAAGATAGCATCGCTGTATGCGATATTGTCATAATGGGCAAGCATACCCTCTCTTGCTTCAGGACTCCAATCATTTTGTGTAGTAGCTGCTGCAAAGGTCTCTGTCTCCAAGGGAATACGGACTTCGTGACCCAATGATACTAATTGTCATTGTATTGATAAGATTTCTTTGGAGAATTTTAAACTTCCACAAATAGTTATCTTCATAATCATTCCCTTAGCAAATAAATTTTTTATTCTTTGTGATATAAGGTTTAATAGTTTCTTCTCGAACACGTTTTCCTTCTTCATATCTCTCTTTCCAATTAGCTTTCCATTTACCCACTTTCTCATTCTCATCTACATAAGCAAAGGCACTATCTATAAATGCTTGTTGCTCTCTCAGATGATTGGCACAGGAAGGAACATCTAATCAGCACATTTTCTTTCCATTGGGCAAGACATATTCTTTCACTAATCTAGGTAATTGAAATCATAGAGTAGCTCAGGCAAGGTATGAGGTATTGTGGTGTCTATGAGTATTGCCTATCATATTCTGGATATCAAAGATATAGAACATAATTTCATAGAGTTTAAAGAGATTCTTTTGTCACTCGAAGTGAGCGAGACTTTCCATAAGTTGTGTTTCTTCTTCGGATCGATCTTGTGCATCTATAATCTCCTGTGCAATAATCTCTTCTGTATTTCTATGCTCCTCAGTCTTACTCGAACAGATTACATCTCACTTCTTATATTCTGGGATATCATGGAAGTAGTCTCGTATAATAATTTTCCTTGCTTCTTCTGGATAGAGCAATCCTGCCTCCATATCTGTGTGTGCCCATTCCCTGACCTTCTCGGATTGTGAAAGAATATGGTTGTAGGTATTGCCACTGAGGTCCAGTTCTTCATAGGTTGCTCATTGGTAATGGATAGTCCAATACGAACCATATTTCGTCGCTGGCACTTCCTTACGATGAATCTGTACTTCGTAGGGACTGCCTTCTTGCTCCGTAGAGATTAGAAAGGTATCATGTTCTTTTTGTATGGAAAACTCTGGAGATTGGTAGATATAATTTTGATCTTTGGCGATGTGGAAATTTTTGATAATATGTTTGACGGGGTCTTCTATTTCACTGGGGACAAATCGTCCTTCTTCCCAGAAACGTAGGACTTGAACCAGTGGATCTTTATATGATTCCAATAAATCAATAACCTTCGTTTCTAAACTATCTAAGATGATGGTATCAATCATTATCATCTCTAAAGGATAAAATATACTTTTAGTTTGTTGTTACTCTTGGTTTAGTAATGGGAGTATGCTTTCTTTGAGGGATTCTAAATCTGTATACACTATTCCTTCATATCCTGCCTCTTCAA
>CAIVDB010000131.1 GCA_903904545.1 uncultured bacterium
TCAAAATTGCTTATTGTCCCAAGTTTTAGCTTTCAAGTCCAATAAGAAAAACTCCTTCATTCCCCATTATTTATTATTAATTATCCATTCTTTTCCTTGATATTGCAATTGATATCACTAGTATCTTAAGCACTTTATTCTGTTATAATTTTGTTGTATGCCAAAAGTTTCTGAAAAGAAAGTAGTTAAGAAGGTAGTCTCCAAGGCAACTCCTCCTTCGGTAGGGAAACCTGAGAAGAAGATTCCCGAAAAAAAACTTATCGAGAAAAAATCTTCAGAGAAAAAAATTGTCAAAAAGACTCAGACTGCTCAGGAAATTCAAGATGCTCAAGTCTTGAAATCTGACGAACTTGGTTCTTGAGGTTTTCTTTCATGACTCTGATTTTCCAAAACAATAGAAAAGAAGCCTACTAATCAAGAGATACAACAACAAAAAGAAGAAGAGGACGAACAGGAAAGTATTTTCCTTGAAAAGCCTCGTCATGCTCCTATGTCTTTCGATACTGTTGCTCCTGCAAAACAGGCCTTCGTTGGAGGATACAAAGAACCAGAACGTCCCCGTTCTTATACGCCAGCGCGTCCTTCTCAGCCGCGTCCTTCTCAACCTCGTAATGCATCACCACAGCATGGTGGACAGCAAAGAGTTCCTTCTTATACAAAACCTATGTGAGGAGGATATCATAAACCTGAATTTAGGAAGGCAAGCCCTGGATGAGCAAGAGGAATCCCCTCTTCACAGAAAAGACCAGTCTATACTCCAGCTTCTCCACGTTTGACTCCACCCACTATCCCTCATGTCAAAGTCTACAAGGAAGCAATGACTTCTGCCAATCTTGTAAAAAAACAAGAAATTATTTTGCAGGAGAATATTACCGTCAAAGAATTTTCAGAAAAGATGGGAGTGCCTTTGCAAGAAGTAATGAAAAAACTTTTGGAAAATAAAATAATGAAATGAATAACAGCTTCTTTGGATTTCGATACAGCGACGCTTATTGCTTCAGAATTTAATGTAGATGTGAAGAAAAAAGAAAATACTTTGAATGTAGAATCCTTCATGACAGGAGATCTGCAAGCTATCTTGGATCTTGATAAAGAGGCTCCAAATCTTGTTTCTAGACCGCCTATTGTGACGATCATGGGACATGTAGATCATGGAAAGACATCGCTTCTTGATTATTTGAGAAAAACTGTCGTCGCTGAAGGTGAAGCAGGAGGGATTACTCAGTCTATCTGAGCTTCTGTGGTAGAATGTAATGGGAAGAAAATATGTTTCATCGATACTCCAGGACACGAACTCTTTACAAGTTTGAGAGCGAGAGGGGCTAAACTGACTAATATAGCGGTGATTGTCATCGCAGCCGACGATAGTGTGATGCCTCAGACGATAGAGTCTATTGGTCATGCGAAAGATGCTGGAGTGCCTATTATCGTTGCTATTACCAAGATAGATAAAGTCGCCAACAATATCGAACAGATCAAAATGGATATCGCTAAATATGGACTTACTCCAGAAGATTGGTGAGGAGATGTTCCTGTGATTTGAATTTCGTCTAAGACAGGACAAGGAATACCAGAACTTTTGGAAACTATTTTATTACAATCAGAGATGTTAGATCTCAAATATAATCCTAAAAGAGCTGCTGTGGGAGTCATCTTGGATGCGCACAAAGATCCTAAACAAGGAGTAGTCTCTACTATCATTGTGATGAGTGGAACTTTGAAAATTGGAGATATCGTAGTGATCTATAATACGTATGGAAAGATCAGAAGGATGCAGAACCGGAAAGGTCAGAGTATGGTTTCCGCGACAGGTGGTGAACCGGTACAGGTTTTGGGTATCACTTCTTTACCTGAACCCGGACGTATTTTGGAAGTGGTAAAAAATGAGAAGGAGGCACAAGACAGAATTACAACGATCCAAGAACATGTAAAACAACAATCGGGAGAATCTATAGTACAGCATTTCATCTCCCAATTGCAATCATGAACTGCTCAATCAGAGTTGAGATTGATCTTGAAATCTGATGGATCTTCTAGTCTAGAAGCGCTCAAACAAGCAGTCAATGCCATTCCATTACCCAAAAATGTAACGATCAAAGTGGTACATTCTGATGTAGGACATTTTTCTGATTCAGATCTTTCTCTTGCACAAGCGTCTAGTTCATTATTGCTTGGATTTAATATCTCTATGAATGCATTACTCAAAAAGAAGGCAGACAATATGAAGATAGAAATGAAAAATTATGATATTATTTACGAACTTACAGATTATCTTACCAATCTCCTTCTCGGAATGGTAGAGATCGAACAACATGAAGTCATGTTTGCTAAGCTGAATGTCATGGGTATCTTCTTTACGAAAAATAAGGATATGACTGTTGGAGGAAAAGTGATTTTTGGAAAACTTCATGGAAAACCAAAGTTTACGGTCATGAGAGGAGAAGATATCTTCTGTACAGGTCATGTGGTTTCTTTACATAGAAACAAAGATGAGGTCAAAGAAGTAGGTGAAGGAGAAGAATGTGGTATCAAGGTAGTAACGGGTAAAAAAATAGAAATAGGTGATATTATAGAATTTTCAGAAATGCAGGATGTAGTCGACTAGCGTCGAATGTTGAATGTTGAGTTTTAAGTGTTGAATAGTTTGATGATAATTCTAAGCTTTAGTATTTAACACTTGTGTTGATGCTGATTCAAGAAAAAAGTTTTGAGTTTGCTGTCAAGATTATTGAACTTTATAAAGTTTTTATAAAGAAGGGTGAATTTGTTATATCAAAACAATTATTGAGAAGTGCGACAAGTATTTGAGCCAATGTTGAAGAAGCCTCAGCAGGACAAACAAAAAAAGATTTTCATACAAAGATGGCAATAGCATCTAAAGAGGCTAGAGAAACAAGATATCGACTGCGTTTGTTAGAGAGGACCCATTTGGTTGATATTCCCATACAGCCTTATCTGAATGATATAGAAGAGATCATAAAAATTTTAACTAAAATTGTAAAAACAACTGCTGAAAATTTAAGTAAATAGACCTTACTTAGCACTTAGCATTTAGCATTTAAAACTTATAATTCCATGAAGCTAGTTGTAGGACTATGAAATCCATGAAAAGATTATGAAAAAACGAGGCATAATATAGGATTTATTATGCTCGATGCTTTTGTGCAACGAGAAAAATTAGGGATATGTAAATCTGAAAATAAACGGAAATGTCTTATGTTAAAATCTCTGATCGCAGATCAGGAAGTTGTTTTTTTGAAGCCACAAGAATTTATGAATCGCTCGGGATGAGCTGTAAGTGCGCTTGCTACCTTTTATAAGATTGATCCTAAGGATATTCTCGTCATCCATGATGATATTGATCTCCCTGTAGGGAAAATTCAATTGAAACTTGGAGGAAGTAGTGCTGGGCACAATGGACTCAAAGATATTATTTTGAAGATATGAACCAAAGATTTCTGGAGACTAAGAATCGGTGTAGATAGGCCGGTGAATCAAAATGACGCTAGCCACGGTCGTAGCACCGAGGTTGCTGATTATGTATTAGGAAATTTCAAGAAAGAGGAAAAATCACTCATTGATGATAAAATGGGTGAGATAGAAAAATATATATTGGAGTTTATCCAAAGATAGGGAATATTTTTTGTTGTAAGGAACGGTTTCAAACTGTTCTCTACGAAACTCACTGCTACCATAGGCGTTTGGTAAACGCCCCTACGAAGTTTAATGTCTTTCTCTACAAGATTTCATGTTGAGATAAGTATCGTGCATGAGCTGAAGAGGGAATTCCCTAATACAACAAAATCCTCTCAAGATATAAGAGGATTTGTATTTGATTTTTTTTAAAAAAATCTACATTTAAAACTTTACAATCAGTATCTCCACTTTTGTGGATTTGTCGTTATCTGTTCTTAAGTCTCCTTTAGCATATCCCACAAAGGACAGCCACTCATCACCTATCTTTACATGACCTCCAATCGAGGTTAGTGTATTACCTTTTTCTGTGTGAAATTCTTTTTTTTGTTGGATAATGAGTAATCCATCTTTTTTGTTATCAGCAAAGACAATTTCAATCCCCGCTGATTCGGCGTCGTGTCTTGGGGCACAAGGTGCCATCCTTATGCTTAGTGCAAGATTATATTTAGAATTTTTTCCAAATATTTCTACTATTTTATTTTTTGTATTCATGATATTTGATTTATTTTGTTTATATTTTTTTATATTCATTTTTATGATTAAGTCAATTGTTTTTGGAAAATTAAAATAGGCTCTGAGAAGTTGGTATATTTGCTTGGGATTTCTTTTCTGAGGAGGGAATCTCTTTGAGGAAGGTAAATCTGTGAAGGATAGTCTCCCGTCATTGCACACTCTCACATCCCAACTCCTCTGCTTTGTTTTTTTTACTTCCTGGTTTGTCTCCTATGAGCATGAGTTGGGTATCTTTCCTGGGTTGTTCATGGAATGTCCATCCATGGCTTTGCATTACTTGGACGATCTCTTCTCTGGAAACCGGAAAGGATCCAGTAATGCAGAAAGATCCTTGATTGAGTTCTTCAAATATCCCGAGGTTCTCTTTATCTTTGTAATATTTGATCGGATCGAAATTGATGCCGAATGTTGCTAATCTTTCTAAGAGTTCTTTATTTGTCTTCTTAGTGAAAAAATCTTGGATCTCTTGAAGCGTTTTCTCTCCGATACCGAAAATTGCTTGGAGGAATGTTTCATCAGTGATATGCTTGATCAGGTTCTCTAAGGGACTTAGGGTTTCATCTTGGAGACTATAATAATTGATGAGGCCATCATTGAGGATAATTGCTGTCTTTTTGCCTACATGACCGATACCGAGTCCATTGAGGAGTCTTCGTAATGGTTTCTCTTTGGCTTGAAGTAATTGGATAGCGATTTCACTGACTTTTTTACTTCCGAATCCTGGCAATCTCTGGAGTGTTATTTGTATCTGAGGATCCCCCAATGTAAAGATATCGGCGATGTTCTGTAAAATTTTTTGATCGACCAAAATATCAATAATACTCTCTCCTATCCCTTGGATATCCATGCAATTTTTGGAGACGAAGTGTTCGAGTTTCGTTTTGATTTGACTAGGGCATGTTTCATTGGAACAATAATAATGCATATCTTCATGTGCAACCTGAGACCCACACACCGGACATTTTTGAGGAGCTTCAAGCGTGATTTCTGTTCCGCTTCTTTTATCTTTGATGACTCCTACAATATAAGGAATGACCTCTCCGCTTCTCTGAAGCCAGACCCAGTCCCCTACTCTAATATCTTTGGTATGTACAAAATCGAAGTTATGGAGTGTTGTCCTAGAGATAGTTGCTCCAGAGAGTTGCACGGGGCTGAGATTTGCTACAGGGGTAATGATACCCGTCCTTCCTATCTGGAAATCAATGGATTGGACTTGGGTAGCTACTTGTTGAGCAGGGAATTTATAGGCGACCGCTCGTCTCGGATGATGTTCGGTGGCTCAGATACTGTCACGAAGTTCTTGATCCTGTACTTTGATTACCAGTCCGTCAAAATCTAAATCCTGATTGTCTAAGTAAGATTTAGTCTCTTCATCGAGGCAGATGTTTATCACGTCTTGGATTGCGTTCTTTGTTTTTTTTCGTTGGAAAACTGGGAGTCCGTAAAGTCATAAGGTTTGTAAGGTCGGAAGGCCGTCAATTCATCAGGAAATGTTTTTATATGATAATATATCGTACACAAAACACACTAATCCTCTTTTTGCTACTTCTCCACTATCCAATAATTTGATACTTCCTGCTGCAGCGTTTCTTGTATTTGCGAATGCTTGTTCTCCGTTTTCTTCTCTCTCTTGGTTAATTTTTTTCCATACCGATTTGGGCATCATTATCTCTCAGCGGACACTGAGGTACCCTTGGATTTCTCATTTTAATTGTTGGGGAATATTCTTTATTGTCTTTGCATTTATGGTAATATCTTCTCCTACGAGTCCATCTCCACGCGTGATGGCTTGATGAAGTTTACCTTCTTTGTAGATAAGCTCTACACTAATTCCATCAAATTTTGGTTCTATAGTATAGGGAATCTGTAATTGGGAATTGTGGATTTGTGCTTCAGATGCTTTATCAATAATTCTTTTGATTCTTTCTTCTCGATCGAGAAGATCTTGAGCGTTGTAGGTATTTTCCAAAGATAATAATTTGGTTTTGTGTGGTGCTTGAGTAAATCCTTCTGCAATTTGTCCGATAAGTCCTTGGGTAGGAGAATTTCATGAAATCAAATGAGGAAAATATTCTTCTATTTTTTTGAGATAATCGAAAAGTTCATCGTATTCTTTGTCGGAGATGATGGAAGTATTTTCTATATAATAGAGATGGTTATGATCTACGAGACAATCAATCAACTCTTGGTATTTCTCGGCAATTTCTTTTTCAGAAATTGTGGAAAAATCGGTATGAGTAGAGAAGTAATTTTGTAAGTGTTGAGTGGATTCGTTGAGATTCATATCGTATAAAATTAATTAAATGATTTGATGATTTCGGATTGCGGATTGCGGATTATTTTTTCTGTAATTTTTTAGTCTTTTTCATCTCTTCTAGATATTTAATGAATCAACCTATTTGTTTTCATAGATTTAATAATAATTCGTTAATTACCTCAAATTCCTTTTCCGTAATATATTCAACAGTTAGTGCGACATATACTTGATTTCTTGTTTCTCCACAACTTCCTTTTGCAATTCTTAGATATCTTATAAACTCATTATTATTGTTTTTTTCGAATCATTCGACAATGTTACTACTAATTGATACAACTGCTCTTCTAATTTGATCTTTTAGTCCTCGATCTTTGGAAAAAATTTCTTTTGCAGAATAATCATAGATTAATTTAGTTATTTTTAATGATAATTTTCGTATTGGGATATCCTCGAATTTTTCTATTTTCATGATGATTATTTGTAAGAAATAAATTCGTAATTCTCAATTCGTAATTGATAAATCCGGACAATTTTATTTCCCTTTAAACACTACGCCAAAAGTAGCAAACATAATGTAGAGATCCATAAAGATAGTTCGATTCTGGATATAGTAGAGATCTAATTTTGCTTCTTCATCGAAATCTAGGTCATCCCTTCCGAAAACTTGTGCATATCCTGTGATCCCTGGTTTGATGCTAAAGAGTCTCTTTTGCCAAGATTCGTAATTTTGTACTTCTGTAGGGAGATGAGGTCTTGGTCCTACGAGAGACATTGTTCATACTAGTACAGAGAAGAGCTGTGGTAATTCATCCAAAGAGAGTTTTCTAATCCATTTCCCTACTCTTGTAACTCTTGGATCGTCTTTGATTTTCGGTAGGACTCATTGTCTTACATTGGCGTCAGAATTGATGAGTTTCTCATATAACTTTTCAGCTTCTACGCCTCCATATCCTACACTGAGATGCGTATACATGCTACGGAATTTGAAGAAAGGGAATAATTTCCCATATTTTCCTATTCTTTTGGATTTGTAGATGATAGGTCATTTGGAGTCTATCTTGATGGCAAGTCCAACAAGACAGAGAATGGGAGACGTGATACCTATCAGAAGCAGACTTCCTATGATGTCAAATACTCTTTTGAGGACCAAAGATCGTCAATCTAGTTTGGAATGTTTGTATTCTAATGCAATAATGTTGTCTATATTCTCTGGTGCATAGACTACGTCTTCTAGAAAGAATCATTCACTAATATGGTAGAATCTGGTGTGAGAAAATCTGATTTTTTCAAAGAGATGTTGAAGTTCCTTCTTTTCAAAACTTCAGACAGCGACTACCATGAAATAATTTTTTAATATAATATCTTTGCAATCAGAGAAGTGACAAAATTCTGTTCTAAATGAAAATCAGTTTTTGATTTTTTCTATGGCTTTGTAACTTTCTAATGTATCGCTTCCTATGATGAGTATCTTGGATTCATCGTTTTTGTGTCTTTTGTTTTCTGTATAATTTCGTATTTGATCGAAGAAAAATAGCGAAAAAAAGCTTACGAATGATCCTATGACAATGATGAATCTAGAGATTCAAAAAGAGAAAACGAATCCTTGTCCAAAGTATGCAAGAAAGGTGATAGTAATGATTCGATAAATTCGGACTTTACTAAATGTCTGAAAATAATTTTGGATAGGTTTATTGAGCTCATAGAGCTCTTTGATGATACCGATACCCACAAATGCTATTGCACTTGCTATCGCATATCCCATAGTTTCATAATAGTTGATGACGGGTATCTGGAGCTGGATCCCCGGTATTAAGTCAGTAATATGACGTAACTTATAAATGACATAAAATACCCCTACGATGATCAATCAATGAATAATCGGTCTGAAGAGACGTAATATGCTTTGTGTTTTATTCATGAGCATACAAAAAGACTAAAAATATTAATCAATCATTTTTTGTATTTTTTTTATGACTTTTTGGAGGTCTTGTTTGAGGGTGTCTTTTGCTAAGATACTTCCCCCTGATGCGTATTTGTGGCCACCTCCTTCGAACTGTTTAGCAATCTCTGTACAGTCAACTGTTTTTTTGCCTATGTCTTTACTTCTGAGGGAGAGTCTAATTCTTTTTCATTTTTTCTTTGCAAGAATACAAAGCCTTGGTCATTGGATATTTTGGATGATAGAAATCCCATAGCCTGCCTGTTCATCATCTATATGATATTTTTCTAATTCTTTCTCGTCATAATAACTGTAGAGAATATCTCTATAGGTAGTGAGTCTTTTGAGGAGGAGATTTACAAATCTGACTTGATCTAAAGATGTTCTACGAAAGAAATTATCGACTACGGCTGTTTTGTCTGCTCAGAATTTAATGAGATTGAGCGCATTGGTAAATATTCTTTCATGGTTTTGATCAAACATAAAGTTGCCGGAATCTGTGACTAATCCGAGATAGAAAGCGGTAGCTACTTCTTGATCAATAGCTCCCTTCCATCGTTTTTGGATATATTCAAAAAGTAATTCCGCAGTACTTGATGCCTGTATATCTTTGATCATAAGTGCATTTTCTGGCCCTTGCTCTGGATGATGATCAAAAATAATTACGGTTTGCTGTGTGAAATATTCAGGATTTTCTTCCCAAAATTTACCGATGCGAGTATAGCTGCCGAGATCTACAAAGATTATGGTATCATATTTTTTGTACGTGAAATTTGTTTTGATTTTGGAAAATGAAGGAAGGAAACTAAATACCTTGCTTGGTGGAGAAGGCGTAAAATAGTCTACCTTTTTTCCTAAATTTTCTAATGCTTTTCCTAGGCCGAGTAAAGATCCAACACAATCTCCATCTGGATGGTAATGTCCAAAAATTGCTATAGTTTTACTTTCTTCTAATTTTTTTTTGATGATGAGATCTGTTTGTGTCATAGGTTTATGATCAAAGTAAATCGTATACTAAATTTTCTCATTCTTGTGATAAGGAGAATGTTTTGTCTCCTATATGTACTGTTTGGTCTCCCGGGTGTTGATGAACAATTTGGATGAGTTGATGGAGTTTCCCTGTGTTGTCTGGTAATTTAAAAATCTTTTTTTCTGAAGAAGAGACATCGTTTGTTTCTGTATATTCTTGGATCTCTGCTCCTTGTTGTTTTTCCTCTTCTTGATTTTCTTCCTCTCCTGTGGGAGTAACTTCCTCTGGAGATATGGACTTTGTCCTAAATGAGGGATCTTCTGGGATTTCCTCAACTTTATTTCTTAGTCCTTTGGCTTTGACTACTGTCATACTTGGATCATATTTACTCCCTGCTTGAGCAATCAAATGCTCTCTGTCTGTTCTGATGATTTTTTCTATACTGAGTGATCTTCCTTTAAATCCTGAGATCATAATGATATCAAACTTCTTGAAATCTAATGTTTCTTTGACAAAGAATTCTATCTGTCCAGAAATGTCCTCTATCTGGATAAAGAACCCTTTCTTTTTTGCTCTTTGGATATTCTTGATATATCCTACGATCACGAAAGCACCAAACCCTTCTTTATCTTTGAACTGGGAAATGAAGTTATATCTTTTGAGGTAGAGATAGAGCCCATCAAGAGGATGTCATGAAACAAATGATTTGAATACTTCTTGTTCTAAAAGAAGTTTCTGCATATAAGAGATTGGAAGGCTTGTTTTGAACGTAATTTTATTATGCATTTCCATATCTCCAAACAATCACCCTCCTGAATCCTTGGATTTCTTCGTTCGCTCCAGCATAATTTCTGTATTATTCATCAATGTCCCACGATCTTGATATGCGTCCAATCCCCCTGCTTTGATCAATCACTCTAAAGATTTTTTATTAATTACATTGGCACATCTTTTGATGAAATCTTCGATATCTTTGTATGGTCATCATTTTTTTCTCTCTTCTTGCATAGTTTCTCCAATCTCCCATCACAATCCTTTGATACAAAAAAATCACAATCTAATTGTCCCATCAATAGCTGCTACATGATTGAATGACTGGTTGATATCTGGATTTAACACTTGGATTCCTTGATTTTGTGCTTCGTAAATATACGTACTTAATTCATCTGTGTCTTCCTCTACGGATCTAATAAGTGAAGCATAGAATTCTACAGGATAGTATGCTTTGAGATATGCTGTCTGATATGCAATCATAGCATAACATACCGAATGAGATTTATTGAATGAATACGAAGCTGCTGGTTCTATCATCTTCTCATAGATATATATGGCAGTTTCTTTTTGGTATCCTCTATATTCTTTACATCTTTGGGTAAATTCTTTCTTGAGTTTTTCGATAATTTCTTTTTTCTTTTTCCCTACTCATCTTCTGAGGAGATCCGCTTCAGCAAGAGAAAATCCTGCCATCGCCTGTACGAGGAACATAAGTTGTTCTTGATATACAGCAATCCCATACGTCAAATTCATGATAGGACCTAAATCTTCAATCAGTTTGATGTTTTCTTGGTCTGCAACCGCTTCTCCATATTTTTCAGTTATCATCTTTCTTAATTCTCCGCTCATATAACTCACCTCTTCCTCTTTATTTTTTCTTGCAATATAATTGGGAATAAATTCCATTGGTCCTGGACGATAGAGTGCATTCATTGCTACGAGATCATTGATAGAATCTGCTTTGAGTTGTATCAAAAATCTCCTCATGCCGCTCGATTCAAACTGGAAGATCCCTGTAGTGTCTCCTGATTGGAATACTCTTTGGAAGGTATACGCATCATCGATAGGTGGTTGAAATGAAGTATTTTTGATGAATTGACTAAAAATATCTGGAAGTTCCTTCCCCTCTGCGGCAAATTTTTTCTCCAAAATTTTGATACAATTTTTGATGATAGAGAGATTTCTGAGTCCTAAGAAGTCCATTTTGAGCAATCCAATGGTTTCCAATGTTGGTCCATCGTATTGGCAGACGATAGTGGGGTCGTCTTCTTTGATATACTGCGTAGGTGAAAATTTACTTACCTTGTCTGGAGCAATAATGATTCCACAAGCATGGACTCCCAATTGCCTCATGTTTCCCTCTAATTTCGATGAAAGTTCTGCTGCTTGTTTTACTTTTTCGTCGCCATTATATATTGTTCTCAATTCTTCTGGACAGTCATCGCTTTGGATGCTTGCGAGTAATGATATCTTGTCTTGCATCAACATAGATATTTGATTTGATTTTTCGAAAGGGACCCCAATCACTCTTGCTACATCTTTGAATGCTGCTTTACTTGCCATTTGCATGTAGGTTCAGATACTACTTACCTGATCTTGACCATATTTTTGAGTGACATATTGTATAACTCTTTCTCTCTGAGTATCTTCGAAATCGATATCGAAATCGGGCATAGATATACGTGAAGGATTGAGAAATCTCTCGAAAAGGAGTCCAAATTGTAAGGGATCCACGTCTGTGATTCTAATTAGCCATGCCAATAAAGATCCAGCTCCTGATCCTCTTCCTGGTCCCACCATAATCCCATTTTTCTTGGCTCGGCGAATAAAATCGGCAACAATGAGGAAATACGAGTTAAATCCCATTTCTTTGATTACTTTGAGCTCGTACTCCAAACGATCAATATAGTCTTGTACTGATGCAACTCCGATTTCTTTTGTCCCTTCTTGATTTATCTTTTCTTTTTTGTATGGCGTGTATGTCTCTAAGGTAATTTCGTGAAGTTCTTGTGGATCGGTTTCTTGTACTGGTTTTTTGAGATTTCCTTTGCTAGAAATTTTTGTCATCTCCAAAAGTGTCTGATCATCTCGTCCAAGATCAAATTTGTAATTGAGCCCTTTATATGCACGATAACGAAGTTCAAATTCATGAAGTTGCATAGCATAATATTTAAGAGGTAAGGAGTTTTTTGTGTATAGTGTTTCTCGGTGTCTTGAGTGTAGGCATTTACTGAGAATTTTCAAATAGAAATCTGCAGAAAGCATGAAGCCCGCCTTACCGGACGGACAGGCTTGAAGCATGAAGCTTGAAGAAATTGGTTATTGTTTATCCATTCATCTAAGTTCTAACATCTAAGTTCTAAGTTCTTTTTTAAAAAAACCCCGCAATGATGCGAGGCTCTTTTGTATATGAAATTGTTTTTATACTCCAACTACACCAAGAAGCCAGAAGATTACACTTACCATGAGCCAAGAGACTCCGATAAATACCAATCCAATACCAGCTTGTTGTAAAATTTTGAATCCTTTTTTGTACTTTGCTTCGTCTCCAGCTGCAGTAACCATTGAGAATCCTCCAAAAAGAAGAACTACTAATGCAATAAGTGCCAACATTCCTAATGCTCGGTTGATGAAACTTTTGATGACATCGATGAGTGCTCCTCCTTGATCTGTTCCTGCATTATTTATTCCAACACCTAATGCTGATCCAGGGTCTCCAAATGTTGTTGTGACTGCAGTTTGTGCTTGTACTCCGAGACTAAAGATACCCAAGATACCAAATACTAATCCAGCAAAAATTTTTGCAGATAATTTCCTCATAGTTTGTGTGTAAAAAGTTAAAAGTTGTTGTACATCAGAGATGTATAATGAGCTGAAAGTAAAGATTCTAACTTTCTTTACTCAGATACTAAATAGTAGTGTATAGATTTATAGTATGATTTCAAATTTATTTCTACTTTTTTTGTTCTCTTATTCTGTGCTTGTGTACTGCACTTATCTATTTTGCCCTTCACAAAGACAAAAAAGTAGGTATAATTTATCTATAGAAACATCAAAAAGTAGATAGAGTTTATCTATAGATAAATCAAAACATTCCTATAGATATAGATTAACAACCAAATAATTCTGAGATAAAATGAGGAATTATTGTGTTGTTAACTACATAGTCTTCAATCAAAAATAGAAAATATTTTTGAAGGAGACTATGGAAACGACAGCCTGTCCCGTAAAGCGGGATTAAACTTCTTGTTGAAGTTTCGGCGTCTTATTTTATTTCTATTTTGATTTGAAAAAAACTGTTGAATACATACATATCTTATGTCTTGTTTTATTTTTCTGTTTTGGATGCTTCGTTCGACTTATGCTAAATCCTTTGATGATGTTTTCCAAAAATGGCTTAAACATTCTCGTTTTCTTAAACATATTGTAGTGACTAAAGAACTGTATCTTCTTCTTTTTTTTCTTGTTCTTTTTCTCATCTTGTTTTTGAGATTATTTATTTTACAAGTTGTTCGTCATAATCATTATGATAATCTATTAAATCAACAACATGTTAGCGAGACTTCACTCAAGGCAAAAAGAGGAAACATATTCGCCGATGATAAAGCCCAAAAACATATTCAGCTTACAGATACTATCTCCTTATATAATCTCTATGTAGATCCCAAATTTGTTCGGGATAAAGAAGCCTTTATCAATGTCATTACTCCCTCAGTTTATACTCACTTTTGTGAGTTGTATGGGATGAAAGAAGTGACTCCGATGGACTGTATCAAACATCTTGAGATTTTTACTCAGAAACAACTTTTGCCTCCTACGCCTCAATTTTTTTATTTATGAAGTTGACGTGTCTCTTCAGGGTATGAATTTTTTGATCGAACGTGATATAATCAGCAAATTCAATTTGTCTTGAGTGGGTTTACTAAAGCTATAGCGTACGGAATCATCAAGGATGAATTGAATAAAGATATTTATATCGGTATTAAACCAAAAAATTATCTCTGATTTTTTGAAGATACGGAATTTATCAAAGATCTTCAAGACCTCAATCTTTCTTATATTGATATTCAGGCAAAAAATTATGTGTATGTCATCCCTACCAAAGTCTCTGGGACTGTTTCTAAGGCCTCGCTTCCCTTGAGAAAACTTTTGGATACGTATGGATACGCCACATTACTTCCTTATGTTGATAATCTCTTCGAACAGCAAGAGAATAGATATGTAAAAATCTTGTCGGATGCAAATCCTATGTTGGCTCAGACTATCAAAGAATTGAAAAATACCTATTATCAGAAACAATCTCGTGACAAAATTCCTCTTCTGCATGGATTAGGACTTGAACCTACTTCTAGAAGATATTATCAATATGGGTCATTTCTTTCTAATGTTTTGTGATTTGTAGATAAAAATGGAAATTCTTTCTATGGAATAGAACAATATTTTGATCCTTTATTACGTGGACATGATGGAAAGATTGTCGGTCGCGCTTCTGCCTGGATTGGTCCTGTAGGAGCAAATGATTTCAATATCCAGGATGTACAGGATGGTAGTGATGTGTATCTAACTATAGATGTGGGAATCCAAAAGGAAGCAGAAACTGTCATCAAAAAATATTACGAACTTTTGAGAGCAGACTCTATTAGTGTATTGGTTTTTGACCCTATTAACTGACAAATAAAAGCATCGGCCAATTATCCTTCTTACAATCCTAATGAATATTCGTCTGTCTTCGAAATTCAACCTTTGGGACCTAAGTATGCTCCTCTTCTAGATGATCTGAGTTATATAGAGATTCCCACGTTTATCTCTACCTGAGGGACCTATCGTGCTGCTATTACTTCAGAAAGATTTGATCCAAGTATCCCTAAATATGTAGCTAAAAATATGTATGGATCTCAAGCTTTGGTAGATAAAAATATTTCTATGGCTTATGAACCAGGAAGTGTATTCAAAGCTTTTACGGTTGCTGTTGGACTAGATACTGATGAAACGAGGTTCTACGATCCCTATACGGATCCGAATAAAGTCCAAGTAGGACAATTCTGGATCAAAAATGCAGATCCTAAGATGTGTGGTGGTGATTGGAATTTTTTGCATGCATTTGTTTTCTCCTGTAATGTGGGGATGGTTAGAATAGCTCAGAAATTAGGAAAGGAAAGTTTTTATAATTATGTAGAAAAATTTGGTTTTGGAAAAACGACGAATATAGAATTAGCAAATGAAGATCCATGATTTGTAGAATGAGTAAGCTCGGTCTCAGACGCAAGGTATTTCAATAATACCTTTGGACAAGGGCTCTTGGTGACGCCATTACAGCTTGCTGTAGGATATGCATCGCTCGTAAATGGAGGGCTCTATCTCCAGCCAACAATTGTCAAAGGCATTATGGATAAGAAAACTTGAATCTATCATGAACAACAGAGAAAAGTTTTGAAACAAATCATTAGACCAGAGACGAGTGATGCAATGAAGCTTGCTCTCTTTAGTGTTGTAGATCAAAATCCGGAACTCAAATATGCTAAAGTCGAATGATATCATCTCTGAGGAAAAAGTTGAACATCGCAGATCTCCTACAAAGGTAAGTATAAGGATGGTGTGGGATGGACAAATGGATCGTTCGTAGGACTTATTACGAAGGATGATCCTAAATATATCATTGTGGTTCAAGTACGTCGTCCGAGATCGAATATCTGGTGAGGATCTACAGCAGGAAAGATTTTGGGAGATATCTCTAAATTTATTCTAAGTTATTCGATGATTGAAAAATAGGGAATTAGCTTGAAGCTTGAAGAAATTAGGAATTGGTTTATTGGGAATTGAGTTGAACGCCACACAGTAGACGAACAATAGCTAAACAGTAGCTCAAGGCAGTTGAGCGTGAACGGAGCGAACTTTCAGCTACCGTTTGTCGCGAAGCGTGAAGCCATCCCTTCTATCTAACATCTAAGCTCTAAGCTCTCCCATCCCTGCCTGCCGGTAGGCAAGTAAGCTCTCTATAATAACTGTTTGAAATTTGATTCGGTTTTCTTAGTATAAGAATGTATTTTAATTTTTTATTGTGAAAAAATGTTTGGAAAGATTGGTGAAATGAAAAAATTGTATGACAAGTATAAGACACTCCAAAAAGCGTTAGGTAATTTGATCATCAGAGGAAAAGAAGGGAAATTTACTGCAGCAGATGGGACAGAGCAAGATGCAGTCATCGTAGATATTAGTGGAGAAATGAAATTGAAAGATCTCAAGATACAAGACGAATCACTCCTCTCCCCTGCCAAAAGAGAACATCTAGAAAAAAATATTGTTAGTTGTTTCCAAAAAGCGCAAACGAAAGCACAAGAAATTGTGGGCGAAAAAACCAAAGAAATTCTTGGTTTCGATCCTTCAGATATGGCTAATATGATGTGAGGTGGTGGAATGCCTGGATTGAGCTAATAGTTAAAAACTAAAAGTGAATAGTGTTGGAGGCTTTTTGTACATAATTTTGAATGCGTAATGCGTAATGTTTAGTGTTGGAGTTTTTTTGTACATAATTTTGAATGCGTAATGCGTAATGTTTAGTGTTGGAGTTTTTTTGTACATAATTTTGAATGCGTAATGCGTAATATTTAGTGTTGGAGTTTTTTTGTATAAGAAATCCTTAACTTTTAGTTATTCGTTTTTAGTTATTAGTTACCATTCTTCGATTACATTTTCCCTTGTAGTGCCTCAATCATGAGATCTTTGTGTCTACTTTTGAGGTCATGGACTTGGGATTTTTTGTTATTGAGAAATTTATCGATATCGAAGCCATATTCCTCTAGCATAAGTGAAGTATGATAAGCTCAGATATAATGAGGAAGAATAACATAATCAGCTCCTTGTTCGTAGAGTTCAATAGCTTCTTGGACATGATTGGAAAGAAGAATGACGATAATGTGAGGATGATCCCTTTTGATTGTTTCTAGTAAGACCATATTTTCATCAAATTTCTTGACGGTAGAGATGATCATTTTTGTTCCTTTTACATTGAGTTCATCAAGGAATTCATTGTCTCCTACATCACCATACATACAATCAATATCTTTACTTTTGAGATGGGCAATGATTGCTGGATGCTCGTCTATGATCAGGATGTTTTTATACCTTTTGTAGAGTGTTTCATAGAGATTATTTCCAAATTTTCCGTATCCAAAAAGCATAACATCATATTCCTGCTCATTAATTTTTTGGTAACTTTTGTTCCGACTTCATGGAATGTATGCAAGAATTGGTTTGAGATAGTGATATATTTTGTTCCCATATAAAATTCCATAACTTGAAATGGCGATACTAATCAGTCCTACAATGGTGATGGTGGAAAGAATATTTGGATCTTTGATGCTGCCATTAGCAATCCCCATCGCGATCAGGATGAAGGAGAACTCACTGATCTGACCGAGAGAAAGTCCAGCCAGAAAGTTATTTTTCTTCGTGTGTCCCATAATGCCGAAGATCACCATACTGATAAGAGGCTTGATAATGATGATACAGAGTGAGAAGACGATGATTCGTAGAATATGAATGTTCTGTGAAAAATGGACCTGAGATCAAAGCAATACAAAATACATCACGATAAAGAAGTCTCTCAGTGATTTGATCTTACTAGAAATTTCATATTTGAAGGGAGAATTGGAAAGTGCCATACCTGCGATCAATGTTCCAAATTCTAATCCAAATCCTGCATAATAAAATATGGTTCCGAGGATCATACATCGTCCTATAGCGAAAAGGAAGAGAAACTCTTGAGATTCTGCTATCTTTTGGCTTATTCTGGGGATGAGATACTTACTTACGAGATAGACTCCCCCACCGAGAAGAATCATCTTGATGATCAATGTCCCTAGGACAATTCCTATTTCTTGGGTTTGAAACTGTTGAAAACTTGCTATGGCAAGAAAAAGCAATAAGACCAAAACGTCTTGGACGATGAGGATTCCAATGGATAATCTTCCAAAGGTGCTTTCTGTTTCTTCTTTATCTGAAAGGAGCTTAAGGACGACGATGGTGCTACTAAATGCGAATCACACTCCTAGGTAAAGTGATGTTATTTGATCACATCCTACGGCTTGAGCGAGGAAAAATCCGATGACTGAGGTGACAAATACTTGTAAACTTCCTGCGATGAGCGACCCTTTTCCGAGATCTTTGATGATGGTGGGATTGAGCTCGATTCCTACCATAAAGAGCAAGAAACTAATTCCTATATTGGAAAAAGATTGAAATGCTCCTCACGATTCTAAGATATTAGGGAGAAAGATACTCATCAAAATCCCTGCAATGATATATCCGATAATCATAGGTTGCTTGAAAAATTTCATTACTCCCATACTAACGAGTACGATTCCCAAGATGATACTTAATGAAATGAATATTTGTTCGGACATGGGGAGACCAAAAAGTAAATCTTAACTAAGTATACTTACTTTTTCTGAATTTGTCAACTTTTTGGGGAGTTTCTTCTGTGTGAGGTTGTTTGTGTTGATTATCTTGTATTTTGCGTGGAGTAGAATATAAAAAGGTGGGTATAAAAGGGCTGTCTATAGATTCCATGATTACACTTCAGGTCCCACAGAAGCTAGTTATTTGTTATATTTAATTTTCTTACAATCAATTTCTATGATGATCTTGAAATTAGACGAAAAAGTTGATATTATTCAAAAACAACAAAATTATTGTTCCGATTTTGTTGATCCACTCACTTCAGAAAACATAAAAATACTTTTAGGAGATAATGATTTCTTCTTAGAATATTCTGATAATTGAAAAATATTGGCTTCAGCATATAAGAAACCATTAGATAAAGATTTGCTCAAAGAAGATAAAAATCAAGTTTACAGATTCTGATGACTCTCTAGAGACAAATCTGAAATATTCTCAGAAAAAGCTCTTCTAAAAGTGTTTCATAAAGTTATGGAAGATATAAATAAGAATAAATTGAAAGTTATCACAGGAACCACAAATCCAGTTATAATGAAATTTCTTGTTAAAAATTGATTTACAAAATTATCATATGATGAAATCAGACAGAAATTTCCAAAATTATTAAAACTTTTTCTTGAAGATGATGAGAGAAACTCGGAAGATTTTCATAAAGTAGAATATATTTATATTAAAAACATAGTTTAAACACAGAATATAATAGTTTCAGAAGTGATGTTTCATCTATTATATCAAATTCAAATGAATGTCGTCACTTCGGACCAGCAGCAAATGTTACTGCTCATTCTCCTCCCCAAAACACACAGAGCCCATGAAAAAGAAAAAATAAAACGGTCTTACCTAGGAAAATCCCTTCAAAAAACCCAGTATATGTTTATTTCTTTTAATTTAGATTTTTTATTATGAAACTCATGAAAAAAATTGCATTTTGTGTGGAGTAGAATATAAAAAGGATGGTATAAAAAATTCTATGACGATATATTATGTCGTACAAAAGCTAGTTGTAGGTCATAGTCCTAGTAAAAACGAAAAAGAATAAAGAAGAA
>CAIVDB010000132.1 GCA_903904545.1 uncultured bacterium
AAATACGACACAGGAAAATGGTTATTTACTGATTACAAACAATGTCTCGTAAGCGATGGTATCCACAACTATACAGGTAGCGCATACGATCTTGCAAGCAATACCCAAAATGCCATGAGAAAGATTACTACTAGCATACCAGACTACAATCCATTAGCTCCTGGAAATTTTGCAGTAGGAAGCGTCGAAGCAAGCACAACAGGACAAACCGTTTCAGGACAGTTTGATAACTACTTCCAATTTGTAGATCGAAAGGGAAATAGTGGATGGATGACTACAATCCAATTGCCACTCAATATGAGAGGAGAAAATTTTGGATTCACAATCACAGGAGGAAATATCTCATTCAAAGCAATAGGAATCGATACCCTCGAAGGAAGAGCAACAACCAATGTGATGATCACATGAAGCTTGAGTAATTATGCAAATTTCAGCGCACCAAGAACATATATCCTCAGAAACAATACAGCACAAAACTTTACCTGTCCAGCAGGAGTCTATGGAAACAAACCTTGGCTCAAAGTAGAGATCCCAGCACGACAAAGTTCAGATACCTATACAGGAGTAGTCACCTTCGATATGATACAATAACCCACGCAAAGCGTGGTAGAGACGCATTGCATGCGTTTCCATTGTGTGCGTCTCCATTGCATGTGTCTCCATTGCACATGCCGCGTAAAACTACGGGGTGCGTCTCAATGTCATCTATTCCAACAATAACAAAAAAGGGAAAGCTAATCGCTCCTCCTCTTCTTTTAGTCTTGTTCTATTTTGTACAATTTTTAACTCTTCCCCACTTCCACGACTTTGTTCTATTTTGTACGACTTTCCTCGACTTTTACCTCTTCCCTACTTCCCCACTTCCACGATTTTGTTCTATTTTGTTCGATTTTGTACGATTTTTACCTCTTCCTCACTTCCACGATTTTTGACTCTTCTCTTATTCCAAGACTACAATAACCTTCCTCTTCCCAAAAATTGCAAAATAAAGAATAATGAGGAGGAATAAGATTCATCCTAGCGCCACAAAAAATTGCCAATTATAAATCACAAGAATTCTAGTAAAAGTAGTTACTCCAGGAGAACTCACTTTCTTTATTTTTGTCGGAGCATCAATATCGAAAACAAATTGAGGTGCATGAGACACTTCCAAACGTACACGAAAAAATCATTTATAAAAAGGCAAATAATATCAGCCAAATTCTTGAGTAGAAAAAAGATGTTTTTCCCCTGCGGGGATCAAAACTCAAGAAAAATCAAAATGCTTTTGATATCATAAAAAATTATCTAAAGTTCAGGAAATAGATACACGCTGAGGGACATTTCCTCAATTTTTAAGGGAAAACACGAGAGCATGGAGGCTGTTTGCATCCACAACAAAAGTAGGAGAAGAAACAAGAGAAAGAGAATCATCTACAGGAGTCTCGCCGACATAGATATCCAAAAATTTAATATTACGAACCACTACAGTAAACTGAGTATTTTCGCTTCTCATAGTTTCTTGTGTATTAGGGATACTATAAGCTAAACAACCGTGACTGATACCAGCAAAACCGATAGGGAACTGTATAGAATATGTTTTCTGTACACTACTCTTTCCAGAAAGAAAAAGTGCAGTATCATAAGGCAATAAATAATTTCCAAACGTCATTTTTGGTCTATCTGCAGCATTACAGGCTCTACGTTTGAAGGCATCATCTGTAATAATACTATCAAGAAAATCTAGAGATATATTGACTCAAGTAAACGATGTATTAGTAAATTCAATACAAAAATCTAACTTCTGACCAGCCCTTGTAATCAAATCTAAATCTTTAGTAGTTTGTCCATTACTACAAAATTGAGCCTGTATAGATCCTATAGTAGGAGTTTGTGCAAAACCAAAACCAAGCCCACAAAGAAGAACTCAGGAGAAAAGAATCTGCTTACTCATAAGACGAAACATACACGAAAGAAATTGTGTAAAGATATATTTCTAATTTCTAATTTCTAATTTCTAAGCACTAGGAGGAGTCTGAACAGGTTGTTGTGGAACCTGAACATAAACGATTCTTGCTTTTTTGAAGAACGCCATTTTGATAAAGAGAATGAGTGCTAGCAAGGCAGCCAATACAAGCCATGGGAAGAAAAACACACTTCCTGTTTCATTAAGAACACCTCCAGCAAGAAGCTTTTCATCTATTCCAAAACTCGTAACATCAAACTCAAAGAAAGGCT
>CAIVDB010000133.1 GCA_903904545.1 uncultured bacterium
AGTAAAGCATCGTGGATTAAATATTCAAATATTTACAGATGGCACATACCATAAAGTAAAAAATGAAGATGTTGAAATTAGATATGGAAAGTACACAGAAAATGAACTGCTATTTCATTCTTCTTGGGATTGGTTAATGCCTGTAGTTGTAAAAATAGAATTATTAACAATAAAACTACCTGAGGTATATAAAAAAGGATTTAAAAAGAATAGTACAACAGGTCAAATATCAATTAGTTGTGAATATGATAATAGAGAAGAATTTATAGGTTGGTATAGTTCGGTTTCAATAGAACTTGAAAATCCTTTTATATTTGATAGTTTGGATATTGAATTCAAAAGATTTGAAACAAAATTTGAAGGTTTATATATAGCAGTAGTTGAATTTATCAAATGGTATAACTTAAACAAGCGGTATTAATATGGAAGAAAATAAAAAGTATTGGTTTCTTGTACATAAAAATAAACAGAAATCAGAAATAGTATATTGTGCTTATGGTGATGAAGCTATCAGTATTCATAGAACAGGTGGTAGTTGTTCTTCAAGATATGATTCTGAAGAAGAATTAATAAAAGGACAAAATATACTAGAAGAAAGATGTAGAATTTGTGGAGACTATGTATCTGTTCGCTTTGTTGAACCTATTAAATCAGAAATGATAAAAGAGAATATATGCTTCAATTGTCATCATTGGTCTCGTATAGAGAAAACATTGTCAGACAAAAGAAGATTCATTATTGATAATAATTCTTATTGGCAGGAGAATGATAATCCAAATGCTGCTTTTCAAGGATTTGGTGGAAGTTTATTTAGAATTAAACGATTTGATTCTGATGATATAATACCAACAAGAAATCTTTGGCATCAAGGAGAAATACCGGAACATTGGAGAGAAAAAATACCTAACAATGCAATATTTATAAGGAATGAACAAACATCTATTAAAGAAATCAGATTATGAGAATTATCTTAATCTGAATGTACAAGGTAGCTATGAAGATTATGTGTATATGACAGTGAAGACAAGAAGTGGTGGATACATATCTTCTATGAAGCTAAGAATTATGCTTGATAGTAATAAGCTAGGAACACTGTTGAGAAAGTATAACAACATAGCTTTTGAATGTGGATTCAATGATTGGAAACGAGAAAAACAAGGACATTTATGAGTAAGATATTATTTCTAACAAATATGAATGCTATAAAGAAAGTAAGAATTAGACTTGAATATAGCCAAACTATGAATTATACACAAGTTATATTGTGTGAAGAAAACAAGAAAATGCTTGTTAAAGCAAAAGAACATTTAGAAAAAGCAATTATGTATTTACACGATATACAATGAAAACAAATGAATCTGTAGAAAAAGATACAAACAAGGAATATTTTTTCAGAGGAAATAATGGAAATAAATTAATTCCTGTTCATATTAATAAAGCGAGAGATGATGAGTATTTCTGGGATTGGAGTAGTGATAATAAATGTTGGATTAAAGGAGAGAAAATACCTGAAAATCTAAAAAGAATGTATAAACATCCAAAACCTATATAGTATGAGAATAATTTGTAAGGGACAGATGTCTATAGATTTTGATATCATATTAAAAATTCCTAAAAAACAAAAAGAAAAGCAAATGGATAATACTAAAATAATAAATCAA
>CAIVDB010000134.1 GCA_903904545.1 uncultured bacterium
CAGCACTTATCCAAAAAATAATTACTATCGTTAAAAGAAAGAAGGCAGACATGATTTTACTGACTACTTCTAAACCAAAATTTTATTCTCAAAAATTTGCATTTAAAACGTTATCAAAGTTTCATAAGGGGGATTATGATTTAATGGCTTTAAAATTAAAAGAATAAGAACGTTTAGAATACTCTAAATTTTCCTATAAAGAAGTTTATAATCAAAATTCTTCTATCCATGCTTCAAATTGGGCTATTTTGTCATCTCAAAATTTTCTATGTGTAGCGATGATGGTATCGATAGATTTTTCTGTAGTAAGACTCTCAGCATCCTTAGAAAAAAATTTATCAGCAAGAGAAATTATTCTCTCTTCTAGAGATAGGGGAATCATATCCCTTTTGGGTAAAGGGAGAGCTTGTTTCTCGATATCTTGGATGCTAAGTCACATGCCCGTATGTCTTTCACACACAAGTGCGTGTTTGGGTAATCATTCTTTTTCTAGAAGTTCTCTTCCGAGATATCCATGACAAGTATAATGATGCTCTCCAAAACATCAGAGTTGGGGATAGTTAGTCAAAAATATGCCAATATCATGGAGCATAGCAGCCTCTTGGATAAATTGGAGATCGGGATGGAGATGAGACACTCACTTTGCTATCTCTAAAGCTTTCTTCGCAACAGCCTGGCTATGAGGAATCAAAAGTTGATAAGCGAGACTATCAGGAGAATAATATTTCAAAATAATTTCTATTGGATTCATTTTAGCACTCATGAATTCAAAACTTAGAACTTAAAACCTAGAACTTAGAACTTAAAACCTCCTACAGTTTTCCTCCATTCAATTTTCTTCTCATATGGATAGCAATTTGTTTTCTATTCCATTGCTTTTCAGCGAAGCGAGTAAACGCTTCTTTGAGCGAAGGGAGATCTTTATGTGCAGCAAGTACTCAAGAACTTTCATTTACTAGGCTCGGAGTAGCCCCTTCTGCATATCCAAAAACCGGAACACCGAGAAGCAAAGACTCTGCGGTACCCATTCAGAAACTTTCTTTGGTGAGGTTGATCAATCATCTCGCTTGGCTCATAATCTTTACTCTTTCTGAGACCTCACTCATCCATCCTACGAAGATGATATTTGACTTTGCGATAGATTTGAGATAGACTTCGTCAGGACCACTTCCCATGATGATAAGGGGGAGTCTGAGCTCATTAAATAAGTGGATAATGACATCGGTTTCTCTTACAAAATTTACCAGTCTTCCTACATAGACGAAATAAGAAAGAGGAGTCTCTACGACCGTCGCTTGAGTAAAGAGGGGATTGATATGTGGATAGGAGACTGAGATATTGTGCATGGCATAGAGTTCTTGTGCAAGTTTGGCAGTATATTCACTATTTGCATAGACGGTATCAAAGTGAGTATATTTCAGATCTCGTTTTCTGAGTTTACCTGCTATTCGACGGAAAAGTTTCCCTTTGATGCCGGTAAGTTTAGTTTTGTATTCATCATAATGACTCCAGATATATTGCATCGGAGAATGAAGATAAAGCAGTGTTTTGACTCCAGAAATAGGCGTAATATTTTTAGCTATGGCGAAAGAAGAGATCACAATACGCTCGGGTCAGTATTTTCTAATTTTCTTAGATAAACATCTCATCAATATTGGATAGAAAAACATCAAGTTGCGATAATCCAAAAGCCATGAAATTAGTGGTATATTATGCGTGGAACACCAGAGAAAAACTTGGTTGATTCGATGAGGCAGAGCGGTGACGATAGTAATTTTGTTTTTATTGCTTTGTAGTTGTGTTCTATCAGCAAAGAGGGTAAATACCTTTGCTTTAGAAAATTCTTGTTCATCAATCAAGTCTTGAAGAACAGACAGGGCTCCACCAGGAGTGATTCGACAATGAACAAACGCTATCCTCATGCTTCTATCCAAGGGAATAAAATCGATAGTGTTCTATACTCTTTTCTTCCAAAAAAGCAATCCAAAGCGCTTATGTTTTCATGGGAGTTGGGAGCACTTTTTTTGAGAAGTGCTTGCAATTCTTCCGCCAAAAGCTAAGAATCATTGCAAACTACAAAGCTATATTTATTTCATCATAGACCATATGGACAGAGAACAAAAATCAATTTTTAGAAATAATGTCATCAAGTGTATTATCGGACTTATCTTACTAGGATTTTCTTATGGATACATCCAAAGTCATCCAGCAGAGAAAGCATCTATCTTTTCATGATTCGAAATCATGTGGCAGAGAGTAACCGTCTATGTACATCAGATTATGAAAACAAGTTCAGAAGAACTCAAGAAAAAATATGATTATGAAAAGACCTATGATGAATTGATCCAAATGGCTGAAAGTAAGTCTTGTGTCAATCCAAGTATTGTTACGGAACTTCATGAAGTGTATCTCAAACTCAAAAAAGAACCTATCAAGGATTTGGAAACAGTACTCCCTGGATATCGACGTAAGGCTAACGAATTTAAGACAATGATAGATAATTGTACACAGTAGTTTAATTAGAAAATAACTAAAAACTAATAGTGAAAAGTGGAGGAATCTCCATCATATCCTATTAGTTTTTTTATTAAGAACTTTTAGTTTTTAGTTCTTAGTTTTTAGTTAACTAAGAAATGGAATATGCACTCCTCGGAATCTAATTAAATCCTTGAGAATAATATAGATACCTAGCCCCATCAAGAGTACAAAGAATACGAAATTGATATATCATTCTATAGTAAAATATTTTTCTGCTTTGAGTCTTCCTGCCCATTGAATCAATACGCCAAGGAGTCTTCCTCCATCGAGTGCGGGTAAGGGAATGACATTGAAGATAGCAAGTGCCAATGAAATCATCCCAGCAAAAGCAAGATAGAGTTTCCACCCTCCTTCAGCCAAAAGTCTTTCTCCAAATTTTACTACGCCAACGGGTCCAGTAAGTTTATTTAATGATCATGAGATCTTAGTGCCATTGAAAGAAAGAAAATTTTTCCCGAGTGTACCCAATGCATCGAAGGTTAAGATAGTTTCTGCCTTGATCTCTTGGAGCCCTGCAAGCATTGCTCTCCCTAAAGGAAATTTAATATCTTTGATGGTGAGATCTCACGTACTGATAAAGCTAATCCCCAACATGCAATCCTCCTCTCCACAGGTGCCAGATTTTTGTAGCTTCTGTTTCCCTCTCTGGATATCTAAAGTAATAGGTTTCCCAATAAAGGTCTTGAGCACGGAGCTGATAGAAATGATAGATATGGGTTGATTGTTTATACTTAAAACTCTATCTCAGGTTTGGAGCCCTATATGAGATGCAATACCTCAAGAAAGGATATCTTCAATAATCAAAGGGACATCTGCTATATTCCCACTGGTAAGCCCTTGTGCTTGAAGGAAAGAAAGTGTCGGCATGAGATAACTATTGGTTTCTGTTTTGATGGCATTTTCTGGAAGGACAGACATTGGCTTAGTCCCAAGGAAAAATACGGTGGAGAAGAAGAGCCATGCTACGATGACATTCATTCCGATTCCTGCAAGAAGGACCAATATTTTACTTCCTATCTTTGCAGTAATGAAACTATCTTTGGCATTGAAATCTACAGGGTCTTTGGGATCTTCCCCTTTGAGTCTGACAAATCCTCAGAGTGGTAAAAGATTGAGGGTGTAGGCTGTTCCAGATTTGTCGGTTCGAAGCCTACATACCTTAGGAGGGATTCCTATCCCGAATTCGAGGACTTTCACGCCTCTTTTTTTTGCGGTGATAAAATGTCCAAATTCATGAACAAGGACGAGAAACATAAACATAGCTATTCATAATACGATTCACATGTTGGTTTACATAAAAGGATAAGAGATATAATTTCTTCATTACTATCCATTACATCCGTAAGGATACGTTACTATACATTACCATGGTAATGTATTCGCTTCGCTCATGTAACGAAGAAGCGTAATGATGTAATGTCTTGGATTTCATCTCAATAAGACGATATCCATTGATTCGATAATAAGAAAAGATATATACAAAAGCAATGAAATTGAAATGGAATTTTATTTTATCGACTTTGTACAATGCTCTACGATGCACATACTCATCTCAATGGAGAAGAACTCTATCCTCAGCGAGAGGCTCATCTTACCCAATTTATCCAAGCAGGAGGGAAGGGCCTGATAAATGCCTGAGCAAGTGATGAATATAATAGAAAGGGAATCGAGATTGCACAAAAAGCTGGAAGCTTGAATCTTGATGCATGAAGCTGTATCGTAAAGACAACAATAGGGTATCATCCAGATTGATGTAATAATGGTGAAATTACCGAGCAAAATCTCCAGCAAAAAATAAATGAACTAAGAAAATTATATGAAGAAAATAAAGAATACATTGTGGCGATAGGCGAGTGCGGTATCGATACCTACTATCCAGGGACTGAGGATTCTTTACCCTTACAAAAGAAACTCTTCGCTTTGCAATGTGATCTTGCAAAGGAATTAAACTTGCCCGTGATGTTACATATTAGAAAAGACTTTGTCTCTGCATTAGAGATCATAAAACAGTATCAAAACATGACGATCTATGTGCATTGTCGAGGTTTTTGACCTGAAGAATTTATACTTCTCAATTCTGAACTCTGAATTCTGCACTCTGCACTCTACGTTGGTTTCTGTGGCAATATTACCTATAAGAATGCTCAAAATCTCAGAGATGCTTTACTTCAAGTACCCTTAGATCAATTAATTTTAGAGACTGATGCACCGCGGCTGAGCCCTCAGGCAGTTCGTGGAACGACCAATACGCCCGCCAACGTGAAATACCTCTATGACTTCGTCGCTGAGCTGAAAGGTCTTCCCGTCCAGGACCTTTCTCTTCAATTAGAAAAGAATATCCATAAGCTTTATGATATATAGTATTGACATTATATAGTAAATAATTATGATAAAAATAATTTATTTATCATATATTTTATGTATGGGAAAAGATATCGACAAACAAAAAATAGTATCGGTAGAAAAAACTTCTGCACCACATATCCAGGAAATGATAAATATAAGCCAAGAGCTTTTATTGTCTATGAAAGATTGAATTATCCAAACAGAAGAAGGAAGAAAAAAAGTAATGGAATTGAGGAATAAATGGAGAATAATACATATGGATGTGCTACAGCATACACAAGATCCATTACTGCAACAGATAGATCCAGGAACATGTATGCAGAATATAAGTCTTTTGGAAAACTTTGTTGATTGTATTCAGAAAGGGTCTATTTCTCTCAAAGATTGAAAAAATATGCTTTCTTGACCAGATGATATAGATCAAAGACATAACCAAAAGTTATTTCTTATCAAAAAAGAATTATATAAAATGGGAGTCCTTACTGATGAGGATAGTAGAATTACAGTAGATAATTATGAAGAAATTGCCTTAAAATTTACAGAAAAAATACTCACAGAAGATACATTCGAAGCGATTTATCAAGAGGTAAACGCTTTATTGACGGCAGGTCAATTTGTACTTATTAATGAAAAATCTTTTGATCCACAAGATCGAGGATATAGATTTTTGAAGTTAATAAATAACACACTAAAAAGAAGTCAATATTATAAAGATCCTGTGCTTTATCTACAGATGTCGGTGGAAAAAGAGTCTTTTCTACCAAAAAAAGAAGTCCCTTGTGGATCACAGAAAATTATTGCCGTACAATTAGAACAACCAATTATCAAAGAACAAGAACTAGTTGAAAAAAAGACATTTACCATAACGATACAGAGAAGCCCTGAAGAGCAAAAGCTTTTTCAACTCCTGAAAATATTTGCTATAAAAGATATAGTTCCACTCAAAGA
>CAIVDB010000135.1 GCA_903904545.1 uncultured bacterium
AAAGTTAAATTAAATTTATTATAATTTCATTGACCACAAACCTATTTCATAAAATCTCCCTGTCGATATACGATGTGGAGATTTTTTTAATTTACTTACGACTCACTACTTACTATTTTATATTCTCTTTTATTTGACAACGACATACCAAAATGTATAGTGCTTAGTATGAATATCTGGAGAAAAATAGCACTCTACAGTTTGTGATCTGCTTGCATTTTTGTAAGTAGTTTTTCTGCATCTCAAGCAACATTTCTCGAAGAGATGGATACAATGGGGATAGATACCACTGCCCTTCAGGGACAAAAAGGCGTTTCTCGTTATGAAATCACAAGACTTCTCAATGCAAGTGAATGTAAAGATTGTCTCCATCCTGCACAGACAAGCATAGATAAATATACATTATTATTTCGGACTACCTTTGCTGCGACACCGGGCAAAGATTTTGGAGATATTTCTTATTTACAAGCACTCGCAGAAGAAAATAATTATTATTATTGTGTCGCCTATGTAGGAGATCAAAACTATATGAGAGGATATCCCAAAAGCACGAGTCCTATTTGTGCAGGAAGATTCTGTGGACAACAACTCACTACCAAAGCAGAATTTATCCAGATCATTGTAAATCTCCTCTCGAAATATTTATATGAAGGGACACAGATGCCATGGAAGGCAGCAAATCAACGAATACAAAAACTAAAAATAGACAGTTATGAAGCCAAATCTTTTACCACAGAAGAAAAGAAAATCATTAATGAGGAATCCAAAAGGTGTGATAAAGACGTTTGTTATCTCACTACTGCAAATCATATGCAACTGTATCTCAAATATTGTATGTTCAATCTCTCAAGTTGTGGCATGCAAGTATTTGAATGATTAAAACAATGATATTGGCCAGTAGCCGAAGTAAATATGTTGTACAAACAAAATATCATTACGCTCAATGAAGACCTTCGAAAAAAGAGTTATGAGATAGTAGATGGCAAAACTGTTCTTGCAATCCTAAGTAATGTATACAATAAGATTCAATGTAGCTTCAATGACGATTATGACTGTGATAGCATTATAAACAAAGATGATAACTGCCCAAACGATTACAATCCTCACCAAAAAGACACAGATAAAGACAATGTCGGCGATGTATGTTCTCGTGATGTTGATGGAGACAAGATAAACAATCCGATAAATATTGTCGATGACACCAATCGTATCAATATCAGAGTATTGCAATGACGAACAGGACAATTAGATAATTGTTTGTATACTCAAAACACAAACCAAGAAGATAGTGATAACAATGGAATAGGAGACCTATGCGATCAAAACAATAAGGCATATGGGCTCAGTATTGCTATAGACAAAGTAGAGGGCATTGCACCACTCAAAATAGAATTTAAAGCAATAGGAGAAGGAATAAGCGAAAACATTCAACGAGATTTTGGAGATGGACAGCAAAGCAAAGGGATAAAAACTACGCATACGTTTCTTCTTCCAGGGACTTATCGCATACAGGCAGTCGAAAAGACAGGAAACCGAGTACTAAAAGCACAAAACATCATCATTGTAGGCGGACAAAGAGAGAAACAGACAGCACTACAAGCAAAAGCAAATAGTATAGGAAGCAAAGAAACCAAAGAGTTTATATTCAATGCGTCTGCAATTGGAGATGTAGATGCTATTGTTCGATCTTTCTCCGATACAGATCAAAGTAAAAAAACACCTCAAGAAACAGTTCGTAAACTACTCCCTCCAGGACAATACACGGTCACGCTCAAAGCCAACAAAGGAAACGAAATTCAAGCAATCAGCATGTTTACTTTAGCAGTAGGGGAAAATAAGGGAAGTATGCTCAAGAGTAGTTTTCTCAATCCAGATACAAAACAGAAAACAGACTTTCAAACAGAGATGTTCGGGTTTTCACAAGATGATATTGCATATGTTCAGTGGGATTTCGGAGACGGAACCTTGATAACCAACCAAGACCTGGCTACTTCGCACACATATACACAAGGAGGCAAAAGAGCTGTAGTCCAAAAAATACATTTCACCGATGGAACCCAATTAACAAACATTATTACACTCTATAGTATAGACAAGACACTTCTTCGTTCATATGCACTCACGCTACACGCAGAAAAATTTGTAGGAAACGTAGGAGAAACCATATCTTTCATAAGCAAAATAGTAGGAGATAATGTACTAGGAACCAGTACCTTTGTACAGAGATTTTCAAATGAAAAATCAGAAACAATAAACAAAGAAATAGCATTTCCTATCAAGAAACAATATTCATATACAGAAAGCAATCTCTACTATCCAGAAAGTGACCTCTTTATCAACCAATGCACGTATCTCAAAGCACAAGCAAGCATATATATCCAAGGAGAAGATAGTTGTCTTCAAGCAAAAAAAGATGGTAGCTTACTCAGAAAATACAGATGCGACAAAGACAAGGATAAGATCCCAGATGTCTGTGATGATGATATTGATGGAGATAGCATCAAAAATACTATTGGAATCATCACTCACGAACAAACAAATTGTCTTATAGATAAAAACAATATTGATGAAGCGTTAATTCAAAATCAAAGCAGATGAATATGTTCACTAGACAATGCTCCTTTCGATGCCAATCCTCAACAAGAGGATCTCAATGGAGACTATATTGGTGACGCAAACACTATCCCTTTCACTATAGAAAAGACACAGAAAGATGCAGATGGCGATGGAATACCTGATGATAGTGATCTGTGTCCCTATATTCATGGCATGGGATCACCAAATGGATGTCCAGAAATAGACGAAACTTGCTGAACAAATGCTACTGATGCTAGCGACCAAGCTCCAATACTTTCCTTAGAATGCAATCAATGCCCTTGCCAATATACCGATTTCATACAAAACTTAACGAATGGTGACCAGGTAAAAGCTGTACTTCGAGACAAAGAAAAAAAAAATACTCTACAATTATTCTCTTCCACGAATAGTCAATTTCTAATAAAGGATATTTTTATTAATCAAAAAAAGACTGATAATCAAATCAGTCTCTATCTTTTTCTTATAAAATAAACTCCGACACTAAGCATTACGCATTAAACATTAAGCATTATTCTGCGATTGCATCTACAGGACATGCCTTCATTGCTTCAGTAAATGCAGCCTCTTCCTCTGGAGTTTCTGGTTGTTTACTCGCTAATGCTTTACCATCTACATCCAAAACAAACAAATCTGAATGAACATTAAAACATAAGCTACAAGTAATACACTTATCTTTATCGACTATAGACATATTCTACCATTACAAATTAAAAAGATAATTTTCCTACGCTATTCACTATTAACTATTCACTGTTAGTTATTAGTTATTCATTCTCAAAAAGTCCATGCAAAGATTGTTTATTATGTACTTCTCTGATTGCTTCTTCATCGACAACATTTACGATCTTAGTATGGTTACCATTTTCTTTAGCATGCTTGATCACAGACAACAAGGTAAGTACGAGTCATAAAAGGAGAAAAAGTTGAACAAAATAATATGAACTAGTAACATTGATAGTCTGTGTTGTACTAGATACCACATTGATAGTATCTCCTATAGACAAAAACGAAGTTGCAATAATCCAAAGAAAACCAAAGTTTACAAGAGCATCATTCTCTTTGAATCCGAAATACCCAATAACAAAGTTTTTAAATTGGAAACTCATATTCCAAGCGAATAAGACAGCCACACAAGCCAGTACAATCAAAAATGTTTTGAAGAGATGGCCATTGAGCAACCAAATACTATGTGCAGAATCATTGACAGGAGTTATTCTAATAATAGGAAGGACAAGCAAAAGAAAGGCCAAAACAAAAAGATACAACACAAATACCTTCTGCTGCTTAGTAAATCTCGTAAATCTGTGAAAAAATCTTAAGAAATGTTCTACAACATGATTTTTTTTCATACGAACAATGAAGAGAAAGTAAAACTACACTACAAAATGTAATCATTTACAAAAAGTTTGCAATATCAAATAATTAAAGCTGATATCCATCTACAGCAGGCTCTTGAAGAGACGGGGTAGCGTCTGGATTATAATAAGGATTCCCACGAAATTGATTATCTTCTTGGCTTTGTTTGACTACATTTCCTAGCTTCAAAATATAGGTAATTACATCGCCAACTCTCACAAAAACGTGTTTAGCAGAATATGCTTCATAAGAGGGAACATTTACTGCCCTCAATACAGTAGGAACAAAAAATAGAAGCACAACAGAAAGAAGCACTCCTATAATCATAAACCTGATACTATTCCATCCCTTTTTTTTATTATCCTCCTTGGCACCAGAGAAGACAAAAAGGATAATAGCGCGTACAAAAGTATACATACATCATATGATAATAAGCAACACAACACATGCTAAGATGGTTAATATAGCGTTTTGAAATGTTGCTTGATTATACAATGCCGACATAGAAAATCATACGGAATAAAAAAGGACAAAAAAAAGACTATTTTTTCTCTTCTTTCTTCGTTTTTGCCGTTCTTGTTCTTTCTACAAAGAATTTTTGGAAAAGAACATCCTTTGTTTGAGCAAACAACAACTTTGCAACTCTCTCTGAGAGTTGAGCTCCTTTTGCTATCCATTCTTTGATAGCGACAACATCTACTTCCAAAGTATGTTTCATAGGATCAAATCGTCAAAGAACGGATTGATAACCAGATTTAGCTGGTTTAGTGTGCTCAGTAAGAACAACTCTATAGAAAGGAAGTTTAGTTCTTCCATGTCTAGATAATCTGATAGATAACATGTACAATAACATAACAGAATAAAAGGATTATTTCATTTTTTCTCTAGAAGCATGTACTGTTCTCTTCTTATCTTTTTTACAGTACTTTTTAAGTTCTATTTTCCCTGTTGTTGTTTTATTGATACTGGTATGATATCCAGTAGTTCAACAATCTTTACACTGCATAGCAACAGTAATTCTTCATGTTTTCTTTTTTGCAGCCATAATAATACCAAAATAATAAATTAAAAACGGATATGTGAGTGACGGGTAACACAATTAAGTTTAGCACCGGGGCAGATTTACCTGCCATAGGTAGGCTCGAACCCAGCCTTGCGGGGCGGGCCGCCTGACCTCGCTATATACTTTATGGGCGGATAATTTGATTGTAATAAGTTTAGCACCGGGCAGACTCGAACCGCCGACCTCGCCCTTATGAGAGGCGCGCTCTAACCACCTGAGCTACGGTGCCATAATCGAACTAATAGTGAATAATTAATAACTAAAAGTACTTAATGCTTAACTTTTAACTTTTAACTATTAGTTTTTAGTTTTTAGTTTTTAGTTTTAAAGTTTGTAACTCAATTCGGTGAGGGCGGGATTCGAACCCGCGGGCCGATTACTCGGCCGACTCGTTAGCAGTGAGCTGACTTCGACCACTCATCCACCTCACCAAACACCAAAAAATAATACCAAAAAATTACAAGGTGGTCAGTGTATACGTAATTGATGTTGAATTTCAAGCATAAAACAATAAATTCTCTTCAAATAAGGATAAAAAAGAAAAAACCACTAAAAAAAGTACTTTTTACTCTTTTGAGAAAGAATATGGCAAACGAAACAGGAGGAATAGGAATCGAAGATATGTGATGAGAAATCAGAGAAGACGCAAATAAGGTTACAGAGGAAGCAGTTAGACGTGTACAGGACAACCAAAAAAAAGCACAACAAGTAGCACAACAGATACAAGATGATAAAGATCTCAACGATAAATTTGCTCAATTTCTTATTTTTCTATTAAGAGCAATAAACAACGAAAAACTGATCAAAACACTGTATGAAGCATTTTTCACAACAAAAAACCCAAAAACACAACTTACCTATATCAGAAAGAACATAAACACAATAGTGATTGTAGGGATGTTTGCTCCCTTTTACCCAGAAAAAATCCAAGAATTTCAATTAGACGATTTTTTCAAAACCCTCCCCTATTTTACAGAGACAAACACAGCCACAGGATATATCGAGTACCTCAAATCACTGTCAAAAAAACATCATGACAATATTCCTCTAGAAAAAGAAGCTCTCCTGGATTTTCTTGGAGAAATACTCATAGAATATCATCTAATCAACACAAAGCAAATGAATAGCCAAGAGAAACAAGATCTCAAAGAAAGTCTACGTAAAACACTCTATAGCAAATAGAAACATATTTTCAAACAAATGTCAATCCATTCTTTCTTAGAAAAAGACTTTTTTTGACATAAGGACTCTTTTGGATATAATTACTAGAGAAAAACAAATCATCTAGTATTTATTCTTTGCATACTATCATGCCAGAAAAGATAACGATTGATGCCCTAGAGGACTTCAAAGAACAGCAATTAATCGCAGACGATGTTCCTGTATTGCAGAACGAATCAGATTTTGATACAATATACCAAAAAACTATAGTAAATCATGGTATAGATTTTTTCAATGATAAGGAAAGTAAGATCATCAGCAAAAAGGACTGATCTTTTATCATTGCAAAACAACAGGAAGATGGAAGTTTAGTAGCGGCATTGATTATCCTAGACAAAAAAGAACTCAAACAGTTTATCAGCAAAGTTATCGATAAATATAATAGAGAAGCCTTATCAAAACTCTCTTCAGATGTTCAAAGACAAGTAGAGGTTACCTACGTTCCAGAAGGAAAAGATAAAAAGGCTGAAATACAAATCACGGTCAAAGAGCAACTTCATGAACTCAAAGAAGAAGTCATAGGACTCGCAGACATAGAAAAACTACTCAATACCTTAGATAATCAAGAAAGATCAACAAGAAAAGAAATAGGAAAAGGACAATTCCATGAATTAAGAAAATTATTGGAGAAACAAGAACCAGAAACTCTTATTGCGCAACAAAATATAGAAATTTTCACAACACTTATCAATCAAGCAAAAGAGAAACACATTGATGTCATCAGAAAAGACATTGAACTCATCAAGAAAAATAAATTTACACAAAATCATGCAGAATTTACAAGCATATCTAAGGCAAAATTAGCATATATCCATGCACAATTTTCTGAAATAGAAAGATATGTGCTCAATACCGACAATATGCAAAAACCGTTTGATACCAGCATCTACAACATCGACACAGCACTCTACTCTATTGCAGACATCACTAAATTAGCCTCAGCAAGTAATAATCAAAATAGAGAGGTCAAAAACATCAATGGAATAGCATTCAATACTGCACTTTCCAAATTAGATCTTGAAGAAGCAGATGGATTTAGACAATATCTCAATGAAGTGTTGAGTGGAAAGATTGATCCAAAAAAACAACAATATCATCCTAAAAAGGCAGAATCATTCCAAAAAATGTTAGCAGAAATGCCAATGCTCAAATGATATGTAGATATCAAAGAGACAAATCCAGAAAAAAAACAGAGAAAAGAAGAAAATAATGACGGAGTATATGGGAGAAGAGGAAGCTCTAAGAGCAAAGAACATGGACCAAATACATGATCTGAAAATAATAAAGAATATTCACAACTTTCTGAGGAGATTCCAGAAACAAACAGCAAAAGAGGACAAGACATCAAAAATATGGATCGAGAACAAACCTACAGTACCTATGGAGCAGAAGGGGGACTAAGAAAAGTATTAGACTACTCCAATGCGTCAGAAACACAAAAAGATGCACTTACTAAAATGATTTACTTAGGAGTGCTTGGATTTGGTCTGTTCAAAGGGGGAAAACGATTCATCTCTGGATCAAAAGGCGCTGATGGGAAGGCTACCACATCATTTCTAGAAAGATTTGGGATGGTTGCATGAGGTTGGGTAGGCTCCATCTTAGGAACAGGAAAGAATCCTATAGAACTGATTGGAGGACTACTCAGTGGAGACATATCAGGATTCAAAAACATTGGGAAGTTACGAAACAAATCAGCAGAAAACGCAACAGAATATGCAAATACCAATGTAATGTATCCATTATACACGACTATGTTATGGGGACAAACAAAAATCAAGGATCTTAAACCACAAATAGATGCAAAAACGGGGAAGATGCTCAATTATGATCAAATGATGGCAAATATCACAGACAAGAAAGTCCAAAACACACTTCAGAAGGAAATAGGAAAAGACGACAAGAACAATATTGTCCCTACAGGATTGGCCCAATTGGGTATTAGACCTGATAGCATAGACAATCTTGATCAGGAAAAAACTGTAGATGATATGTATCTCCTCTATATGACAAATATGCAA
Organism: uncultured bacterium; assembly: GCA_903904545.1. The sequence continues at coordinate 8,260 of CAIVDB010000135.1, forward strand.
ACAGCAGAGAGTTATAGAACAGAAAATGGACTAATCACTACAAAACAAGGGGATGAAGAAATCAAAAAACTGGTTACCTCAGGAGAAGAACTCACAAAGAAAGATTTTGAAGCGCTCAATGAAAAATGAGGGATGTATACCAAAGAAGCAAAAGCAGAAACAGCAGAGGACAAAAGCAACAAGGCGAAACTCCATACACAGATAGATGCATTAGACCTTACAAGTGAAGAAAAAGAAAATGTAAAATTAGGAATAGATAATTTCTATAATCGATTACCTGCTGGGATCAACAAAAAACAAGTAGCAATCATCCAAGAAAATGGAATCACTTATCTCCAAACATGAGCTCAAAAACAAGAAAGGACAGCTATAGATGTATGAGCTAAAGCACTAAAAGGATTTTCTCATGCGTTTGGAAGTTATTTTGATCTGTTTGCCAGTGCTCATCTTACCAATAGAATGAAAGAAGTTTTTGGAGAAAAAGCAGCAAAATCCGAAAATCCATTCCATGTAGAAAAAGTTACTGGAAATATAGTATATGACGACACATCGTTATGGGAATTCTACAAAAAAGATACTACGGCAGTTTCCGCAGGACGATTTACTTCCAAATTGGAAACCATTTCTCCTGTACTAGAAGCAAACAAAGACGATTATGTTGATTATCTCAATAGATCCAAGAATTGGAAAATAGCTAATTCACCTAGCGTTATTCCTGCTATTTGAGCCGCTATCTGAAGTGGAGTCGAAAAAGTAAAGAATGCGCTAAGAGGGAATCAAGAAAGAAGAGAGCGTACTCAAGAAGATTTTCACGGACTAGATGATAAGATCAACAGACTATGTGGAAACGATACTGCCAAAGCAAAGGAAATCTCCAAGGCAATGAACGAGTTCTACAATCAGATGCCAAATGCAGATAGAACTATAGATATCCAAGGAAGTCGACCCGTCATAGAGTTTATGACGTATACTAATAGCACAAAAATCAATCTTGCTAATAAGTGATTAGATGGATTCACTCCATCAAGAATGACTAGTTATCTAGAGCTTTTCAAAGCGGCGAATCTCACTAATTATATCAAGATGGTCTGCAATGAACAGAAATCCAAAAAAGCACTTCCTTTCTATGTGGGCAATCCTGGAAGAGATATCGTATTTGACAACAAATCCATCCGAGCACTCTCTTTGGATACAGAAGTTGTCTCTGCAGGACGAGGAGGATCACTCAATAAAATCTCTCCTACTTTAGAGAAATTCAAAGACGATTATGTAGATTATCTCAATAGAAATCGAGATAAATCAGGACTCTACGAAGAAGTAAAAGAAATCACTGAGGGGAACAAAGAAAGACAAAGAGTACTTACAGAAGCACTCAATCTCTTCCATGAATCTATGCCAAATGGAGAAAGGAAGATAAACATCTGAGGAAGTCGAGAGAAACTATCCATAAGAACCTATGGAATATCTACCGAGGTCAATATGGAGAAAAAAAGTCTTGCTGGAATACCTGGAAACAGTTTAGATGCCAATAGAGTAAAATTTACAGAAGCAAACTTCCCTACACATCTCGAACTGTTCAAGGCCACAAGTCTTACGAATAGAATCAGAAACATATATGGTCCTCAAGAAGGAACTGCAGCACCATTCAATATTTCGATAGGAGGAGATGTTGAATTTGCTCATAGTTGACTCCTAAAACGTGACACAGAAGTTATATCATGAGGATTGGGTGGAGAACTCCACGGGATATCTTCTACACTAGAAGACCACAAATCCGCCTACGTCAAATATCTCAACCAAATACGAGCAATAGATAGAAAACAATATGAATAGGACAAAAAAAAGACCGAAAAATAATTTCTCTTGCATATTCCAGGAGAAGTAAGTATAAACACTGAAAAGAAAAACCGAACACTTTCAGTGTTTTTTACTGTCTACTCAGCAAAATGACTATTTCCAGACAGCTCGATATTTACGGGAAAAAAGTCCTTCTTGCGGGATTCCGATCACACCAAAATATGTGAGATGAGCTTATCTTATTGGGAAACATCAAACTCCTCCAACAGCAAAAAAAGGAAATATACGTTATTGCCCACGATCCAAAATGAATCGAAGATTTTCTCAAACAATCAATAGACACAACTGACATTACATTCCTTCAAGAGATGCCCAGAGGGATTAGAAGCATATGGAAGTATATAGTTTCTAAAAAATACAAACAAATAAAATCTTTTTTCACTATTGATACGATTATTTTGGGAGGAGGAGAAATACTTACTGAAGAATCTCCTCATGCTTATTATTACCGGCTACGATCTATACGACCGGCACTCTTTTTAGGCAAGACATTGTACCTCATGGGAGGGATCCAAATACCCAAGAAACGATACAATAGACTCTTATGTAAACGAATTTTTCTCCACACAAAAAAAATATATTCTAGAGACAAAGAAGAGATTGAGAACATTCAAACATTCGGATACAAAGACGTAGATTTCTTTATGGATACAAGTTATTTCGCCTTAGATAATCGAAAAAAATACTATCATATCAGTTCGCAAAAATACATCATTATCAATATCAACAGTAAATGATTACACTATCTTCCAGAGCTTTGCAAAGAAATCATTGATTATGCCAAGGAAGGATATACAAGCACGTATATTTCGGTCTGCAAAGGGATAAGTGACGACGATTCCAAACACTTTAACGCAATCCAACAAATGCTTCCCAATATGTACAAATCATTTCTTCAACAAAAGGATCGATCAGAAGATTTTATCTGATTCATCAAATACCTTGGAGGAGCACACAAGGTGATAAGTACTAGACTCCATCTCTTTTTGATTAGTGAGTTTATAGGGATCGAAACACAAGTATACCCCTATCAAAAAAAAATAAATAAAATGAAAAAGATTATAGATGAAATGAAAGATGAAATTTAATTTTTTCAAAAGACACATGCAAAAATTAGAATGTTCTGTCATCATACCTGTTTTCAATGAAAAAGAAGGAATCAAAGATTTTCTACAATCTATCTATGAACAAACGAGACACCCTAATGAAATTATTGTCATCGATGGAGGGTCTACAGATGGCACCTACGAGTATCTTCAAACACAAGAAAAACAAGGAAAACTCAAAGCATATAAACATCCATCCAATATTGCTCAAGCAAGAAATTTTGCGATACAAAAAACAAAACACGAAATCATTTTATGTACTGATGCATGATGTAAAGTAGACAAACATCGATGTGAAGAAATTATGCACATATACGAAACCACACAAGAACTCGTTGTAGGAGGGAAATCCGAACTTTTAGGAGAAAATGCGTTCCAAAAGAAAGCAAAACTCCGTTTCATATCAGCAGACCCCAACTTTCATTTTATCTCTTCCAGAAACATTTCCTTTCACAAGAGAATTCGAGAAGAAGTAGAATGATATCCAGAATACCTTACAAAACGATGAGAAGATACTTATTTCAACTACAAGATTGAACAAGCAGGATATAAGATTTTTTATTGTCCAACGGCGATAGTATCTCGGCATATGGGGAAAGATTACAAAGCATTTTACACTATGTATAGAAATTATACTCAAGGCGATGCTGAAGTATATATGATCCATCACATCATACAAAGTGGAAGTTACAAACAGGCAATTTTAGGGACTCTTGTTGGTGGGATCCTTCTTTCTTGTATACTCTACTTCCCAAGATATAGTGGAGAAATAGTTCTGGTTTCTCTTGTAGGGATTGGCTTATACAAACGTAGTCCTGGAGGATTTTGGTTTGATTTAAAATTTAGTATAGGGAAATTATTAGGCACAATCATAGGATTCCGAAAAGGGATATATACAGGATATACAATCAAAAAGACAATTAAGAAAGCGAAGTAGTCTGATTGTGATGAGCAAGTTTCATATATTTATTGAGATATATCTTATAACAAATCAATAAACACATTTCTGTCACGAGCAAAGAAATAACACACCCCACATATCCATACACAGGGATAAGGAAGATATTTAGTACTACGTTTACTATAGCAGCAAAGATTTGGGTCCACAGTCTCGTATACTCTTTGGAAAAAGTAGTCAATCATGTACCATAGACATAACTCACAGATTTAAGAACAACCCAGAAGGAAAGGAGTTTAAACATAATCACTGTGCCCTGATATGCTTGGCCATAGACCGAAACAATTACCCATCATCAAACAAGAAAAGCTCAGACAATAAACAAAACGGACACTGCAAGATTGACAATCAAATATTTAGAAAGAAGTTGTTTAAAAATAGCGACATTTTTAGTTCCATCAACCATTTTTTTAAAAAAGGAAACAGAAAAAATATTGAGAATCATATAGATATAAAAGATCACACTATATGCCACAGAAAAAAGTCAGACCTCTTTTGCATCTCTAAAGAATCCAAGCATCACAATATTGATATCTGTGTAAAAGAAGATAAAAATACCTGAAAGAAAAAAGGGAAGTGCCATCCTAAGTATTTTTTTCATAAACACAAAATTATAGGGAAATGTTCTAATCTGAAGTTTATACATCACATAAAAAAATGAGACAATGACATTGACGACTCCAGCGACAAGAAAACCAAGAAAAACCGACTGTAAAGTTCCATACAGAAAGATAAATACTCCAGCGCTGAGGAAAAATACAAGAGCATTCACCATCTTGAGAAGCGCTTCATGTTGCATATGCTCATAAGGACGGAAATAAACTCTTATATATTCACAGATATTATTGAGAATTGCATAAAGAAGATAAATCATGATAAGCGTACTATACACGCCAGATTTTCCAATAAGTGGAATAATAAAAAATGCAGCAAATAACGCAAGAAGTGCAAGACCAATCTTTATTAGCATTGCATTAGCAAAAAACACTTCTCTTTCTTCGATATGTTTACTCAATTCTCTATAGGTCAGATTTACTAATCAAAAGTCCACAGCTAAGACAAAAAATCCCGCAAAAGTAATAGAGAAATTACTGATTCCATAACTTTCCACTCATAAATAACGAGCAATCCATAAAGTAATCAGAAAAGTACACACTTTGCTCACTACTTCAGACACAAGCAACCAAAAACTATTCTTGATGATAGTTTGTCTTACGCTAGTATTATGGAAAAAACGCTGTACTATCCAATTACCCCACATGCATAAAGAAGAAAAATAAAATTTATCTACCAAAAGTCCCTCTAATGATTGCCTTAATGATTTTCCATCTCGTCACCTCATGTCCATAGATACATACTTTCAGGATCAACCACAAAGGCTGTCCAAGGAATCCAAAACTATAAAATTGGAGTTTATTCCAAACATTTCCATACTTTTTCACAAAGAGCATTCTATGTTTTGCCTTCCTATACGCTGCATATTCATTACCCACCCATGCATGTTCCAAAAGAGTTTTATCTCTTTCCATATGATAAATTTTGAGATCACGCAAGACAATGATCGGATATCCTTGACGATGAATACGATACGTAAAATCTAAGTCTTCATAAACAAAATCTAGCTGTTCGTCAAACAAAATCTGCTGAAAAATATATGCAGGAGCAAACAAAGAATTTCCTGAGTACATTTGGATAGTATCTCGTTCTTTTTGGAGATGGAGTGGAATAGGTCTACTCAAAAAATAGTTAAAATGAGAAAATCCCTGATTTTGGATAGTTCAGGTTTTCCTGTACATCAAAGTAGGGGTAAGAACAAAGTCTTTATCTGATTTCTCTCTATATCTACCTCGTAAAGAAAGATTTTTCTCAAGATAATCGCTATCAAATTGCTCATCATCATCCATCAAAAGAATATACTCCCCTTTCGCCGCTTTGATTCAGTAATTTCTTAAGACACTTGCATTATTGTTGGGACGAAGTGAAGAATTGAGATTGGTAATAACATGGAAACGAGTATCTATATTTTTCAAACCAGAATTTGTAATTCGTAATTCGTAATCCGCAATTGTTTTATCCACAACAAAAATAACTTCAAAATCCTCAAAAGTCTGTGCCTGTAAACACGTAAGGATATTTTCCATATTCTGATCTCCTCTCGTGGGGATAACAACACTAATCTTCATGAATCATATAAGAGATAAACACTATCACTGTATAGATAAGTACGATATTTTCAATGATTTATTTTTCTTAAAAAAGATTGACATTATAATGTAAAAAGATATAGTA
>CAIVDB010000136.1 GCA_903904545.1 uncultured bacterium
AGTATAAAAACCAATGTACAAATGGACAAATTGATGAAGTTTACTGAAAATAGTTTATCGGGAATTAGAAATCGGGAATCGGTTTACTCGTAATTCTCAATACGTAATACGTAATTCTCAATACGTAATACGTAATTCGTAATCCTCAATCCGCAATTCTACATTCTGAATTTTACATTCTACATCCAATTTAAATGCCCATACATAGATTACCAGAATATCTTATCAATAGACTCAAAGCAGGGGAGATAGTAGAAAGACCGGCCTCTTTGCTCAAGGAGCTTTTGGAAAATAGTTTAGATGCTTGAGCAGATGAAATCATTATCACTATCAATGATGGAGGAAAAAATTTGATTAGCGTCCAAGATAATGGAAGTGGAATAGAACTTTCAGATATGGATCTCGTCTTCGAAAGATATGCAACGTCCAAGATTTACGGCGAGCAAGATCTCTATACCCTCAAAAGTTATGGATTTCGTGGAGAGGCCTTAGCAAGTATCTCAGAAGTGAGTAAGACCTCAGTTATTTCCAAAACAGCATATGCAGAGATCGGAACTAAGATTACTAAGGTAGAAAATAAATTAGTGACCAGACATCAGCCGGTGGGATTTGACCATGGGACGATCGTAAGTGTGGAAGATCTCTTCTATAATGTTCCTGCAAGACTCAAATTTCTCAAATCATCACAGACGGAATTCTTCTATTGCTACAATTATTTTGTAGATGTTGCACTCTTTCATTACGATAAACATTTTATTTTCAAAAAGAATGAAAAGGTCGTCTTTGATCTTCCCAAAGTAGGGGAATTGATGGAAAGGGTCCAAGATGTCTTCAAAAAAGACTGGTCAGCAAACATCAACGATATCTTCTATCAGGACGAACAAATACGCATGACCGGACTTGTTTCTGACAGTCAGTTACGTTTTGGTTCTACAGAACACATGAGGATCTATGTCAATTCTAGACCCGTGCAGGACAAAATCATCAGAAAGGCTATCATGGATGCCTATCATAGACAGATCACTCCAGGAGAATATCCTTTCATTTTCCTCATGATAGAGAGTGCACCAGGGACCGTAGACGTCAACGTACATCCCAGAAAACTGGAAGTAAAATTTGCTGATCCGGGGAAACTCTATGATGTGGTATTTCATACGGTACAAAAAGGAATTACAGAAAGCAGAATAGCAACCGCGTCAGTAGAGACGAGCCAGAAGGTCTACGGATCATGGACGCCTTCAGGACAGGTATCTGGAGAAAGAAATGATGAAATTTTACAATCGATGCCTCAGTCCTCATGATTTGATTTTCAAATAGAAGGAGATATGGTTCGTTTACCTCGTACTTTCGACCATGATGAAACTCCCCAATTCTGGAACCAAGAATTAGGGAATTATAAAATCGTTGGACAAGCATGGAATATGTACATTGTCCTCCAATCAGACGATGGGATCTATTATATCGATCAGCACGCCCTTGCAGAAAGAATTGCTTTCGAAAAGATGAAAAAAAATATAGAAAATAAACAACACCTTCAACCAGAATTATTACTCCAGCCACTGACACAAGAGATAGAAAATATGGGAGATATCGAAGACAAGATAGACCAGCTCAATGGATTATGATTTGATTGTTCACTGATCTCTCAGAATAAGATTGTTATCTATGCAGTACCACAGATTTTCGTGATGTATAGAGTCGATATCCAAGCGCTATTGAATCATATTTTGTATCTTCCGCATATTGCCTACGATCATATCTTAGATAAAGTCTTCGCAAGTAAGGCGTGTAAGATTTCTATCAAGGCAGGAGATAGTCTTTCTTATCAAGAAATGCAACATCTCGTCCAAGAAGGATTTACTGCTATTCCCGGGATGTTTGTGTGCCAACATGGCAGACCCTTCTTTATCAAGGTAGAGAAAAAATCTATAGATAAATTATTCGATAGATAAATTAGGCTTCTAAGAGATTATGTTGTTCCATGAGATGAATAAACTCTTTATCACTATATCCAAGAATATTTATCAATATATCGTCAAAAACTTCCATACTATATCCATCCTTTTCATCAAAGATAGCCAAGAATAAAGGAATCTGCTCCTCTGGTATTTTTTGTCATAGAAATTTTTCTTTCAAAAGTTGTGGTAAATACATTTTTCCCTTCTGTCCAAAGTAATCTTTATGATATTTGGCTCGATTTACTTTTCATTCCTTCTGAGTCCAATAGTCTTTTTCTATAAATCTACAAATTTCTAAGAGTTCATCAAGAGAACATCTCATGGGATTGACACTAATATCATAGAGGGGATTGAATATTCATTTAAGATAAAGTTCTGCCATCAGATGTCTTGCTCTATCAATCTCAGCTGTATACATATCAAATTTTTTTAATTCTTCTTTTTTACTAATAGCATAGTGGTATTCTTCTATAGTCTGCAAAAAAATCTTGTCTTTATGTGAAAGTCAATTGACGAAAAGATCGATGAGACGCTGAGTAGTTGACAGATATTCATCAAGTTTCTCATTTGGCCAATTATCTTCTTTCTGGAAGATGGTTTCAATATTTTGTAATTCAGTAGTGACTAAGTCTCCCTCCCTTTTGATATTCTGGAGGCGCTTTTCGTCAGTAATAAATCTATTTGTTCTATCGGTATTGATCATAAGAATAGAAAGGAATAAATACGAATAAGTATATTCACATCCTATTTTTTTGCAAATAAAAAATAGAGCCACATTGCGTGGCCCCATTATAAAAAAATAGAGACGCATGCAATGCGCCTCTACATGGGGGGTGTTTTTTTGAAATTACTTCATTTCTCTCTAGTGTTTGCTTTATTTTGATTGAGGAGTATCCCTTTTTTTGATATCTGAAATAATATTACTAATGCTTCATCTAATTTGATTGAGGAAAGCTCTCTGTATAGCATACTTTTGAGCAAAATTTTGATAATTATCACGTATTCAGCGAAGTTGATCTGCTGCAGCTTTGATGGCTATCTTTGTTTTTTCATCTAAGGGATAATCATAAAAACAGGACAATAGTTGGCTTTGAGAACTACCAATAGTAATCGCTGATGGACATTCCTTTGAATTTAAGTTATTGCTTACTTGTTTGAGTGTTCAAATGAGTTCGTTTTGATCAGCCATTATATAAAATAACAAATAAAATATATCTTACAATTTTTATTTATTTTTTATTTAAGGAATATATAGAAATTATTGAATCTCTATCTGATATCCG
>CAIVDB010000137.1 GCA_903904545.1 uncultured bacterium
ACAAAATGGGCAATTGAATTGGGTATAGCATTCCAAAGAACAATAACTAGGGGAATCGAAGTCCCGTGCCTAGCCGACAAGTCGGCTCGCTCTAGCCAAATGAGCTAAGGGCCCATAACAAAATAGGCAATTGAATTAGGTATAGCATTCCAAAGAACAATAACTAGGGGAATCGAAGTCCCGTGCCTAGCCGACAAGTCGGCTCGCTCTAGCCAAATGAGCTAAGGGCCCATAAATGGGCAAAATTAAGATATTAGTGCAGGTAATTCTTGTACAGGAGTATCAACGGGTACTACGCCAAACAGAATCAAAACACCAAGCATAACTAACACTATTCCAGCAAGAAGATATGCATTTCTTGTGCCTCAAACATTTCTTTCTGCCCAATCAAATCTCCCAAAGGCTTCTACGAAGTATGCAGAGAAATACATCAACGCTCCTCAAAGAAGAGGAAGAATCAGTCAAATGAGAATTTGTTTTGCCATGGTTGCAAAAGAAAAGATAATGAAAGTAATCAGCGGATAACGGGACTCGAACCCGTACGAACAGAGCTGAAGTCTGCTATGCTACACCAATTACATCATATCCGCATCAACACAAAAAAGTCACAGCGAAGATATATACAGATATTTGACACAAAATCAAGCTATTTTTAAAATTTTTCACTGAAGATATTTTTATATCACGATTCAGTAATCATTTTTACAAGAGAAACAACAACATCGGGACCACCACAAATGTAAAATTCTGTGTCTGGAGAAAATTCTTTTTCGGTGATATGAATCCTTCCATAAGCATATTCTTGATGCTCTTCTCTTGTGACATGGATAGTATACTTTAGATTGTGTATTTTTTTGATTCTATCCTCATAGAAAAGATCTTTGCTATAGGAAACAGAATAAAGAAGTGTCTTCTCTCCTTCATAATGACTAGCCATATTGAGTAATGGTGCAATACCTGTTCATGTTCAGATAAATACTTTGGGAGCTTGAGTCTTTTGTAGAACAAATTTCCCATACACTCATTTGATTATAATAAAGTCCCCAATCTTGAGTTGTTGAAGGATCTTTCATGATCTCCCCTCAGGAAGAATTTTTATAGCAAAAATAAGAACGGTCTTTTCATTGTCCGTATCATGTTCAACAATAGAATATGCTCTATTGAAACTTCCTTGCTCATCACTAAATTGAAATAATGCTCGTTGCCCAGGAAGGACAGAAACCTCCTGATTTGTTTCTAGCGTAAACTCGACAACATCGTAGGTGAGTTGACGATGGTTGATGATTTTTCATGTCAAAGGGATAGGGTCCTGATGAGTACGATTTGGAATGTCTTTTGAGACAGGTGTAGACACAGGAATAAGCGGCGCTTTCTTTTTCCATTCAAAGAATTTCAATACACTATATATAAGGAGAAGAATAAGAATGGACCAATCTTGTTTAAGGAGGAAAATATGGATCCCTGCGCCTATGAATGCGAGATATGCAATTTGTTGCACAAGTTTCCAATTCCCTTTGAGGAGCTTAATAGAAAAAATATTAGAAGTAATATATCCTATAAAGAGCGCGATAAGACCGATGACTCCCATCCAGATAAAAAGATTGGGATGGAGAATCAATGAAGGCATATTGGCCTGAAAATTAGCGATTTCCAAAAGTATCCAATGCAGAAAAATAAACCAGAAACAAAGAATACCGAGTTGTTTTCTCCATCTCATCAAGAAAAGAGAGAGAGAATAAATTCCATTGATTATTAATGTTTTGCTATAGAGCAAGATGGGATCTTGTGTCCATCATTTGATTATATAAGAGAGTGCATCTGTAAATTTTCGATAGTGAACATCAAAATAGCGTTTTGGAATACTACTTAAGGGTTTGATGAAAAGGATAATTACCAAAAGTGCCCATCATTTTTCGGCAAAGAATTCTTGTAATTCTCCCAAGGGAATAAAATGGAAAAAAGTTCCTCCCACGAGAAAAAGTCCAATAACGACTATCCCATAATAGGCCATTCGAGTAAGAAGCTTATCGCATATTTTGATAAAACTAGTCATACAATATATAGAGTAAAAATATAAATTATGGAAGTGTACATCCAGCCTGTTGTGCTAAGGTACTCAATTCTTGTTTTCCCAATAAAGTAGCTCCTCCAGAAAATTCTCGGGTAGGCGTTCACTCAATTTCTGTACAGGCATTGGGCGTTGCGCTACAGTCTATATAATTGATATCCTTGAAGCTGTCACCAAACATTGCTTTCTGATCAAGACAATGACTACAGGTAGGAGTTCCATACATTTTGACCCCCGCTTTAGTCAAACATTGAGCAAGTGCAGTAGTTTGTTCTTGCGTGAATGGTGACGTAGTTCCACATCCAACGAGGAAAAGTGATCATATCAATAGGCTAATTATAGTTATACGTTTCATCTATAAAAAACAAAAAATAAAAGTTAAGCAACTCTACATTTTTGTCCCTAAGATGCAATACAAGATTCTCATCCAAAAACCCCTACCAAAAACAAAAAAAAACTGTATACTGCATCCAGCTTTTATTTTTTTATATTCCAAATATGCAGAAAACTCTAGAGAATCTCACTAAAGCCTTCGTCGGAGAGTCACAAGCAAGAAATCGTTATGCTATGTATGCAAGCGCAGCAAGGAAAGAATGATATCTCCAAATTGCAGCTATTTTCGAAGAGACAGCAGACCAAGAAAAAGAACATGCATCACGATTTTTTAAGATGATTCAGTCTGTCAAAGAGAAGATGGGGGTAACTATGGATGAGGTAACGATCGATACCTGAGCATTTGTCAAAATAGGTACTACCTTGGAAAACTTAGGCTACTCTGCAGCAGGGGAACATCACGAATATGATGTCTTATATCCAGAATTTGCTCGCGTTGCACAAGAAGAAGGATTGCCAGAAGTGGCAGCAAGGATTAGAAATATCGCTATCGCAGAGACACATCATGAACAAAGATATTTAAAACTCCGAAACCAACTCAATGACAATACCCTTAGAGTCAAAGCGGATGATGTACGATGGATCTGTACCAAATGTGGACATATGCACAAGGGAAAATCACCATTAGAAATCTGCCCATCATGTGGACATGATAAGACTTATGCAATTGTACAATGTGAAATGTATTAAATTTCTTTTTATTTTACTCCTTACCTATCATGAAGAAAAGTCTATGAATTTTTCTGCTTGCTTCGGCTTTTATTGCTGTTCCTTTGATGATTCACTGAGCAAGTAATGAATTGGATGCTGCAGTTACTTGGCTCAATACTAATGGATTGACACAATATACTACTGCTGCAACATTTAAGGCAACAAGCGCCATTAGAAGAGATGAAGCGTCAAAATTTTTCTCTGTATTTGCAAAGGACGTTTTGGAAAAGGCTGATATCTCGACCAGTTCTGTATGTGGGAGATTGTCCGATGTTCCAACTTCCAATAGCATGAGAAGTTATGTTCTAGATACCTGTAGTAGGGGATATATTATGTGAAACGCAGGTAAATTCAATCCCAGAGCTTCACTGTCCAATGCTCAGGCAATAGCTATCATTATCAGAATGATCGAGGGAAAAAAAGATGAGTCAGGATCTCACTGGGCAAATGCCTATTATCAAAGAGCACAGGCACTATGACTTCTCGCAGGATTATCTCTTACCAATAGAAGTGCTTCCATCTCAAGGGGGACACTTGGTATATTATTATATAGAGTAGGACAACTTGATCTAACGGCAATAGATACAAGTACAGGAGTCGCGGCACCAGATAAGCCAGATCTTATATTAAATTCAATATCTCTTGATCCAAATTATGCATCACCCAAGGTAAGTGACGAGTATCTCCATATCAAATTTGTGATGAAAAATATAGGAAGCGCTATGACATTCTCTAATTCGAAAGTTGCTATTCTTGGCTGTACAAGCAATGGGGCACAACTCCTAAATACAGAAGTAAGACAATGAACTATCAATAAAGATGGAACAATGACGGTATATGCTACAAGCGTTCCTAACTCAAGTATTTTCCTATTTCCAAATGTACAAAGTAATTATCCTCTAGATTGTTACATAGCGACAGAATCTGCCGCATATGAAAGTAATACAAATAATAATACCAAGAGTTTTTCTTTCCCAGTAGTGGCTGCTAACGGAAATGTTTCTCCTACGCCATCACTATTTAATTGAGTCGATATGATAATAGATTCTGTGGTCATGAAAAAGAATAGTGCTGGATATCGATATCATGAGTTCACTATAAAAAATACCTGAGATAAAAAGTATCAAACAACAAATTATGATTCCATGAATTGTTCATATTATTGAACTAATTGTCGATGATCATGCACAAAATGACTATTAACAAACATTCCAATACCGATTCAAGAGATAGATTCACTTGGCACAGCTAAGATTGTGCTATCCGTAGAACAAAGCTCATCTATTATTACGCAATGATTTGCAACATGAAGTTGTTATCTCTATACTGAGGATGCCAACAAATTTAATAATAATTTTTACTTCAAGGGTAGTCAGATTTATTCCTTTTTGCCATCACTTACGTTTGATACAAGTAATTCCGATTTAACCATAGAGAGAGTAGAAATAGGTGCATGAGGAGAATCAAAGATTACTATAAAGAATATTTGATTAGGCCCAGCTGTAATAAATCAGGCAATTAGTCTGAAGAATACATGTGCCTGTAGTTCGTGTTGAGAACGTGATAGCTTTGTTGCTAGTAAAACTATCTATGAAAATAAAACTATTAATGCAGGAGAGACGTTTGATATGTTTATGTCAATGAATTGAGCTGTAGACAATTGCTATTTATATTATGAATGAAAAGAAATAAATACAGTAAATAATTACTATACGATACCAAAATAATATAATTTTGAGGAATCTGCCCATCATGTGGACACGATAAGACCTATGCAATTGTACAGTGCGAAATGTACTAAATTGCGGATTACGAATTACGAATTGAGAATTACTATTTCCAGATATACCAAGAAGACCAATTTCTCTTACGAGGGGAGTTGGTTTTTTTATTTTTTTGTAGGACGCTGCGATGAGACACCTTCAGGGAACTTTTCAAGAAGTCTTGAAATAATCATAGAAATATATATGGTATACGTGGGCTCAAAACCGCCCATAACATGAAACAGTTATTTGTAAATTTAGTAGCTATCGACTTCTAAGCTGATTATAAAGAAGAAGATGATGGAGCTGTAGCAGCTCTCTACTAAAGTAAAGCAATTCACTTTGAGAAACCGTTTACGGGGACTTGGTGAATTGCTTTTCACTTTTTAGAGAAAAAAATAGGGAGATTCTAAACTAAGAAAAAAGAATTGATGTATATCGCTAGATATAGCAACACCAATTCTTAATAACTGTCATTGTCCTCGGAAGTTTCCCTTTCCTCCAATAAAAAGGAAGAAAATAAACCAAACGAACATCCCAGATAACTCCCATAGAAAGCTATAGGGAGGATTATTGAGAACAAAAAAGATTAGGTTCGCGATGGCCATAAAGTCCATCATAAACCAAAATGTGGTCTTGATTTCTCTTACTTCCTGTTGAGGAAGTAGAAGAATTTCTAATAATGTATTCATATATTTGTGTTTTGATATGTATAGTACAATACCTTTCTTCTATAAAAAGTCAAGGGAATGGGGAGAAGGGGAAAAAATTGAGAATTACGAATTGAGAATTGCGGATACCCAATAAACCGATTCCCGATTCCCAATTCCTAATTCCATTCCTATACTTCACTTCCTCTCAATACTCGCGATTTATTTTCTTCTATCGCTCCCTCAGTGGTTGCTGGAGAAAGTTTTCCTTCTTTGACAAATTTCTGCACTTTGAATCTATCAATCTCCATCGCCTCATTGAGCAATCCCAATTTCTCCAAAATCTCGCGGAGCTTGTCTTTGTCCTTGATGGAAATATTTGATAATTGGCTGGCAGAAATTTTTCCTGTAGTGCCAAATAATTTCAAGAGTCATTTTTTTTCTAAATAATCGACCAAGATATCTTTGATATTTTCTTTCTGCTGTTTGCTCTCGGATTCGGTTTTAGCAAGCCCTACATATTCATCGACCAGTCCTTTGATGGTCTTTTCTCCGAGTTCTCATCAGACGATTTCATCATCGTATTTCATATGCGCTCGCAAAGGACAGATACTCATATACTCACAGTATTTGCAATAGTCATTTTGCTGGGGAGCGAAAATTTTCTTATCGCCCATATTGTAATGAAATTTTTTGTCTTCGATCTGATCGATCAATCCTGCATATTTTTCTACGACCGTAGCCAAACGCTCTGGGGTAATCTCTCGTTCATCCGTGATATCAAAATGCAGATAGTGGAGTCTGGCTTTTATGTTTGTGAAGTACTTCGCATATTTTTGTTGAATCCCCAAACCGTAGAGGGTGAGCTGTTCTATGTAGTCTTCTTTCTGCTCAGGCGGCAAATTTTTGTTCGTCTTGTAATCATTAATTACAAAGCTATCGCCCTCCTTGTCTATTCTATCGACGATGCCACGAAATTTTTTACTTGAGCCTCCCTGATAAGGGAGGTGGCCCGGAGCTTGGATGGCCGGAGGGTTTGTACCCGCATCCAAATCAAATATCAACATCGCTTCCGTGGCTATTACCTTAGTTCCATCGAAAGGAGCATATTTTTTATAATAGGTTTGGAGATACATATTTCCTCTGCGTTGATAATCTTCCAGGGTCTGATCTCATTTAATTTGCAAGGGTTTCTCCTTCGTCGCCTCATCGAGTTCTTCATTTCGAATGCTCGCAAAATCTGCGAGCACTTTTTCTTCGCTAGGCACGACGAAAACATTTACCTGCTTATAGAGATTTTCCAAGGCCTTATGGACCGAATGACCAAGGATCAAATCCGGTGAGGATTCAAATTCCTTTTCCTGGATCTTATCGATATATTTGTATTGATATTTCTTTGCGCATTGCGCGAAGAGTTGGATTTGGGAGAAGGAATACATGGCTCGTATAATGTTAAGTGCTAAATGCTTAACCTGCCTGCCGGTAGGCGGGTGTTGAATGAAGGAGTTTTTTTTATTGATGGAGTTGCGGGCATTCAACTTATTTCATTTTTTCTGTAGTCTAATTATTTATGGGCAAAGTTTACTTTAAATCCGATAAGACTTTCCCATGATACGTTTGACTTAGATCTTCCCCTGCTAATTCGTTTTGTATTAGCCCCTTTATCATCTCTGTGTTCCAGTCAGCTGATCGGTTCTGTGATACCCATTTTATACTTTCTTTGATCTCGATCAAATTAAGTTTACGTAGTAATCCTGGATCTGCAAATATCTCTGGGAATCTTCATTGTAGGATTGGAAGTAAGTGGTAGAAGTTTTTCCCTTTAAATCTATCGAAATCTTTCGTCCCTTCTACGAATTGTTGAGGATTGTCGATAAAACCGATGATAGATAAAAGAGCTCTTATTTTTGGTGCTTTGAGGGAATAATCGAAGTCTATCAAGGCGGTTAATTTACCTTTTTCATGCAGGATATTTCCCATGTGTATATCTGCGTGGACAAAAACGGATTCATCTTTATCAAATATGGAAATATGTTTTTTGAAATATTTCTCGATTTTTTCTATATCTTCTGTTGTACAGATATTTTCTGCTTTGATTCTAGATACATATTCATCAAAATCTTTGAGCAGATATTCAGAAAAAGTGTCGAAAGACTTACTATCGTTATTATTTACCAATCCGAATTTTTGGAATTTTATCTCAAAAAGCTTGTCTACAACATCCAAAACCTGATTGAAAATATTCTCTAATTCTTTTTCGCTCATTTGAAAAATATCGTCCATAAGCATATTTCCTTCTGACTTTTCCATAATGAGAACTTCAAAATCTGTCTTTTGGAAATTATCATATCTGATCACGTTCACTACGGGTGATGTATCACCCAAACGATCAGAAACTATCTTATTAGACAGATAATCCACTTCTTCATGATTCTTATTCATTTTGATCACAAGGTGTGGGGTGATGTATGTCGCATTCATATTTCCTGCTTTAGCTTCGATTATTTCATTGATGGTTGGTATATTTGGTACGTCCAAAAGTTCTAATACTTTTACTACCTCTTCAGGAGAAAATTTAGCGACACGTTTTTTATATTGTTGCTGTATCTCTTCCTGATATTTATCAGATTCGGTATATTTTATATTGTTAGATGTCATACCTCTTTCTATTATTATCTAAAATCAATTTGTTTATTGGTATATTTCATAGAAAAATTGTTCCTTTGAATTTCTGCCTCAAGCAATATGTCCGACAACAAAAATTTTACTGTGTTACTCCGTTAACATGCAACTAACGTTTAAACATGTTAACTTTTTAACCTTTTAACTCAATCCCTTTCTGCCATTGAAAAACAAAAGGTAAACACTATACTTCACGATATCATTTTATATTTTTGAATTGGATACCTATGCAGAAAGTGGCTCTGATAATTTTGGACGGATTTGGAATCAATACGAAGACTCCTGAGGAAAACGCAATCGCACTCGCACATACCCCCACCTTTAATCAGCTTTTTACTCAACTCCACACGCAGTTAGACGCATCAGGGAGAGCAGTAGGTTTACCTGATGGGCAGATGGGAAATTCCGAAGTCGGGCATATGACCATCGGGACAGGAAGAATCATCAAACAGAATTTAGTAGAGATCGAAGATATATTAGACGATGGCAGTTTTGCCAATATTCCTGCCTTCCTCGAAGGGATAGATCATTGTAGAAAAAATTCCAGCAATCTTCACTTGATCCAACTTTTTGGACCCGGAGGAGTCCATGCTATGGATACTCATTTAGAAAAAATCATTGCATTACTCCCTAGAGATATCAATGTCTACTTGCATCTCTTTACCGATGGTCGTGATTTGCCACCGCAGTCAGCATTGGAATTGATGAAGAAATTTGAAACATTTTTGACCCAATATCCTCAAGTAAAGATCGCCTCTATCGGAGGAAGATATTATGGGATGGATAGAGATAACAATCGAGAAAGAGTCCAAAGATCTTATGATGAAATGGTCTTCGGTCAACTCCAAACCAGTGATACCCCAAGTGAATATATCGCCAAACAATATGAACAACTTATCAACGACGAATTTATCATCCCGGTAAGTTTCATCGATGCAGAGCAAATCGCGGAAGGTGATGCCGTCTTTCATCTCAATTTCAGATCAGATAGAGGAAGAGAAATGACTCAAGCATTGATGGTTTCTCGTGATCCAACATTGGGAAGAGCCTATCCTACCTGGCAAGCAGGGTTTAGCGTAAGGACTATCAGAAACCTCTATATCGCGACGATGACTAAATTTTATAAAGAATATGTCGGTCCCTTATTTATCCAAGAATCCGATATCAAAAATACTTTGGGAGAACTCATCGCTGCACATGAAGCAAGACAATTACATGTAGCTGAGACAGAGAAATTCGCTCATGTTACCAAGTTTTTCAATGGAGATAAACATATCGTCTACGATGGAGAGAAAGATATCCTCGTACCCTCACACAAGGTCGCAACTTACGATTTAGATCCAGAAATGTCTGCACAAGAAATTCTTGATGCATTTACAAACAATGCAAAGGACTACGATTTCACGATCGTCAATTTCGCCAACGGCGATATGGTTGGACACACCGGAATCACTCCTGCAGCCGTCCAAGCAGTCAAGAAATTAGACACTTGTGTAGCAAGCATTATTGAATTTTGTAAGGAAAATGATATTGATCTTCTCATCACCGCAGATCATGGAAACTGTGAAGAAATGGGAACAATCGACGCACCCATGACGGCCCATACGACCAACTTTGTACCGTTCTGGTATTTCAAAAAAGGAGAAGTACAGCAGAGTGTAGCAAAGGGAGGTTTGTCTGATATCGCGCCTACCGTCCTATCATTGATGGGTATTGCTCTTCCCGAAGAAATGACGGGGAAAAATTTATTAGGATAAAAACTCAAGAAATATTTTTTACGTAGAGACAGTTCACGAACTGTCTTTTTATATTGCTGGAAAGATAGCAAAAAATGATGTCCTCCTTTGCGACCGAAGGAAGTCCCGAGGGATAAAGGAGGGGAACCACGACAGTGGGGGAGGATTTTATTGTTTTTATGAAACGCACTGCTGCCTTACTTTTTTCTAGGGTGTTTCCGTAGGACATACTTTTTGTGGGACGCTGCGCTGGGCCTTATCCAGCTGAGCTGGACTTCCTCATTTCATTCGGTCGCTTTTGTCTTGTTCTAATGGTAGCGCTTCGCTAGGACCTACTTTTTTCATTGCCAAAAAAGTACCCTTCGACTTCGCGAAGGACGAGGGCAAAAACTCAAGTTGCGACAGACTCACAGCTTGTATTTTACAGACTAGATATCTTTGTTGTGTGTTTCTATGTTGGGTAGTCCATCTAGTGAACTCCCAACCTTCGGTCGGGGTCCGGTTCACTTTATAGACTGGCTAGGTATCATTGTTATATTGTTAGTTCGGACAAATGTCGCAACGTTTTTTTTGTAGGGAAACTATTCTTCTTCGCTTACGCCCATCTCCAAATCTCTTTTGATTCCTTCGTCCTTATTCATCAAGATAAGGGCATCCATGTCATCAGGATCCCAGGTCTTATTGAAGCTATCGAGTTTCTCAGAGTGATGGAAGGGAACGATGTAGTTATTTGTCATCTTCTTATATTCAGCATTGAAGGTCTCGATAAAGTGGACGTTCTTCGTGATTTGGGAAATGACGATGATATCGGTTCCAATGAAATTTTTTTCATACAGCCACTTACAAAAGAGTTGCGAATAAAATTGCAAAGTTTCCGTAACGAGTCCTTTGGCCAAAGGATTGGATTCGATGAAATCATAATCTTTATATCGATATTGGACGATACCATTGTCCTTATACATTTGCTTGAGTGAGCCGATACCGAGATTCAGAGTTTCTACGGATTGATAAAAACCATTCTTCACATTGATGGCCTTACAAAACGATTCATTGATATAGAGCAGGACGAAATTATCTTTCTTCAAACTATTTCTCAAGAAGAGGAGGGTATGGAAACTCTGCGGGATGAAAGAAATATTTTTGACATCGAAGAAATTGCCATACGAGGAATTGATTGTATTTAAGCTCTTTTTATTGATATAGATGATATACAGTCTAAAGAAAATTTCGCCTTGTTCGCCGATCAGATATTTTTTTTCTTCGCCATCGACGAAGATGGTATCGATATAGGCCATGATCCTTTCTCCATCGACATCATGTTGTTTCTTCGTCTCTTCGCATTTGGTATGGATAAGATCTTTGATATCCTGAAGCGTCATTTTCCTGTCTTTCGTGATGTACAGATCAAACCTAAAAAAGGAAAATCTGCTTTCGTCTAACATAAAGATATGCTGATATTTGGGATAGAGTTCGGATTGTCTGACGACGTTGGCAAACGATTCATGTAAAACGTACGGCAAAATCTGTTCCTGTTCACGTGACTTGTACACGCGGAACCTTGGGTAGGATTCAGATAAATACTCGTACCAGATATAAAACATGGAAGGGAATTTTAAATTTTAAATTTTGAATTTTGAATGGCGGAGTTTTTTTTTGTTTTGATGGTCTGAGGGGAATCGATGGTAAGTGCTGGTAAGTGATGTCCTCCTTCCATGAAGGAGGGGGACCACGACAGTGGGGGAGGATTTTATTAAAGTAAATTTAAATCCCTCTGTCCTGTCGGACTTCTCCCTTTACAAAGGGAGACAACAATTTTATACGATTGCTAATACTTGATGTCAGTTACTTCTTTCTTCCATTGGTCAAAGATTGCTCTCGCTTCCTCATGGCAGATTTGCTCCATGGGGACCTTTCTTTCGCTAATGGGTTTACTAAATTCATCGTAAAAAATCTCATCATCAAATCCGATATCATGAGCATCTTTCTCCGTATTGGCATAATATATTTTATCAATTCTTGCTCGATAAGTGGCACCCAGGCACATAGGACAAGGTTCGCAACTGGTATATAATTCACATCCCGAAAGATCGAAAGTTCCCAAATTTTTACAGGCATCACGAATCGCCATCACTTCTCCATGGGCAGTAGGATCATTATTCGCGACCACATGATTATATCCGCGACCTACGACTTCACCGTTCTTTACAATCACACAACCGAAAGGTCCTCAGCACTGTTCCTGGATATTTTGAGCAGACAATTGGATCGCTTCTAACATAAATTGCTGTGCTTGGGCCATAGAAAATAATTTTAAATTTTAAATTTTGAATTGTGGAGTCTTTTATATATCTTTTATGTACTACGAAAAAAAGAGAAAATTACAAGATAAAGACGAGAGAAAATACACCGACTGCTTTCGAAAACTGTAATCACTGCACTTCGTCTACCTCGGCAGATAAATTTGTGCTAACGGTTTCTCGAGTCGTCGGTATGCCTCTCGCATCCAACTCTGCATTCGCAGAGATTGGCGGTCGAGGACACAAGCCGAAGGGGAAAGAAAATCAGTCCAGGGTTCCAGAGCTTCCTCATAACGTGTGCATAAGGTTTTTGTTTATTCGAAAAATTAGGGAATGGAGATATAGCTTGATGGGGGTTGATTTCTTCTTGCATTTTTGCCATTTTTGACTACACTATAAAGTGTCACTTTATACTTAGAAGATGGGAGATACAAATGGAGTACAAAGATTGCAAGATAAACAGCGCAAAATTACTAATAATAAGCGTGGTGTTTCTGTGCTAGAGACTAATCTTGCAGATTGGCTCCGCATAGAGCTTACCTACAACTCCAACGCGATAGAAGGCAATACTTTGACTAAACAAGAAACCGCGATAGTAGTCAGAGAACAGTTGTCTGTAGCAGGTAAGTCCATAAATGAAATTTTGGAAGCAAAAAATCATGATACGGCATTAAGCTATGTTTTTTCTCTTGCCAAAAAACTTCCCATCCACAAGATCTCACAATCACACATACTCCATATCCATGAGCTTATCCTCTCTGGGATAGATGACAGTAGTGCAGGGACGTATAGACAGGTACCAGTCAGGATTGCAGGATCACGTACGATATTGCCCAATTATTTCAAGGTTCCTAAACTAATGGATGAGCTAGAACATTGGCTCCATACGACCAAGATCGATCCGCTAAATATAGCTTGTGAACTCCATTACAGACTAGTAAGTATTCATCCCTTTGTCGATGGTAATGGCAGGACAGCAAGATTGCTCTTCAATCTTATTCTCTTGATCGCAGGATATCCTGCCTCTTACATTGCCAAGGAGCAAAGAGCATCCTATCTTTCTGTATTAGAAAAGGCACAGACCACAGGAGACAAAAAAGCATATGAGAAGCTTATGCTGGCAAGTGTAGAAAGGTCATTGGATCTCTATCTAGACACACTAAGCAACAAAAAGCAATCCTCACAGAAGTCAGATACTACTCTCATTACTATTTCACGCATAGCCAAAGCCTCAGGAGAAACAGTACCGACCATAAGGTATTGGACACAGATGGGACTAATCGAGTATACCAAGACGACACCTAGTGGCTACGCATTGTATGATGAGTCAGTAGTAAACAAGATACGTACCATTAGGCATTTACAAAAAGAGTTGAGGCTATCGTTGGAAGAGATTAAAGGCATGGTATAATGTCCTTTTCATAGGGAGCGTCAAACCAAATCGAAAATAAAAAAAATCCCCCGATTGCTCGAGGGAGAGAAAAAAAAATTATATTTATGCTTTAGCAAGTTCTGTAATTTTCTTGTAGATCAGGGCATTTCCGATGAAGAAGATCGGTAAGGTCCAAAGCAATCCTACTAAAAGTGCAAGTGCTCCAAGGATATTGATGAGTCCAATGAGAAGATTGAGAGAAAACATTTCTCCAACAAATCATTTTGTCATTTTCCGACTTTTTTTGATTGCCTTCATAGGACAGAGTCCTTCACGTATGATCAGATAGGGAACCATGGATAATTTCATAGACCAGATGACTCCAGGGACGATCAACAAAACAAATCCTACAAGAATAACAATGGATGAAATAATCTGTGCAATAACATATCTGATGGTGATTTGAGCTTTCATAAATAAACGTTTAGGTGAATAGGTCTCTTGATACACGATGCCCAAGGAAATATTGATAAGACCAAATGTAATCCATCGACCAAGGACGGTCATCACAAATGACAATCCATCAATGATAATGACACTTACTATTTTTCAGGCATTGAGAGATTCCAAAAGACCAAGTAAGATGCTCGGAGTTTGATCGGTTCCAGAGATCAAATTGTTTACGATCTGGATAAGGGTCAACAAAGCAAATCCGAGCAGAAATTTTTTCATATGTTTTTTGGAGGCATGTCGTGCCTTTTTGATGATCTCATTTCCACCAAGTTTCCCTGATTTATCTTTGGACAAAAGAACGATTCCAACAATACAAGCAGGAAGAGAAAGGAGTCAAAGGATTCCAAGAATCCAATTGAAGGTGTTTTTGATAAGAGATGATACGGCAAGTTCCGGTCCTACAATTGCAAAAACGAAAAATAGAGCAGTCACGATGAGTCGCAACACTCCTACAAAGATCGGAGATAAAATGAGAGCAATTCATAACTTTTTCATGAAAGTAGCAAAAAAATAAATAAAAGATAGCAGTATATATGCATTTTGTTTTACTTTCCAAGCAGAAATGGGGCAATCGAAAATAAAAAAAACTCCCGATTGCTCGGGAGATTACTTTGGTTTCTACAAGTAAACAGGACTTGACATAGTATAAGGAATAACTATAGTATACATTCTAAATAAAAAAATTATTCACCAAAAAATAACAAAAAAAAATGCAAAGATTTAATTTAGAACCACAATCACCAAGCACGATTACCGAATGGTATAATACCGTTGAAGGTATCAAAGGAAGCTTGGTAACATTAGCAGATTTTCATAGACTCATTGCTGCCAGATATATCGCTGGGTATCATGAAAATCTTACAGAATTCTACGTTTTGGGTAATTGGAAGTTTGATAGCTGCGGTAATTGCTGGCAATCACAAAGTGATATCAAGATGCAATTTCCCACTATTCCCGCTATTTTGACCGAGGATGAGTTTGGAAAATTTATCCATGCAAACACTACCCAAAAAGATCCTCTTCAATTTGATTTTGTACTATCTGGATTGCCACAGGCACACCTTATTTGTCCGATATGCCAAAAAGGCTGGACAATAGATGACTGTATCGATTCTATTGAACACAAAGTTGATGGCGAAGAACAGACTATTGATCTCAAAGACTTTATCGGCAAAACTATTGCTGAAGTAAATCAAATCTCTATCCAGAGAACAGATGGTATCTTCTTATTGAATCAACCAGAAATTATGATCAGAAATGATCGATTTATCGATCTAACTCCAGATCCTGCCCATGAAGAACATAACACAGAACATCCAGATAATGTCTGGGTTATCAATAAAAATGGTTGGGTAGGAGAAAAAGATGGCATAGATAGTACCTATGTCATACAAGAAGGTGATTATGGCTATTTCAATATTTGGAAATATTACCATAAGGCCTGTAACCGCAAAAAAATGAATGAACTACAGCTTGCTCAATTTGAAAGAATATTTGAAAAGGCTGGATTCAAAGATTTAGACGTAAAATTCCTCGCAACACCAAATCAGTATTGTCCTAATGGTCCTGATTGTTGCCCAAGTTGGTACAATGTAAATACCAAATACGGAACCGGTATCCTTATTGGTTGGCGCAAACGCGTGATCAATATCAATTGGTCTCAATGGGGCTACGACTTCACTTATCTTTTCCCAGATGAAGATGTTACCAAATGGAAAGGTGGTATCCATGCCTGGAGCGAAAACAAGGCAATTGTATATCTGTATCTCATTGCCAAGGAAATAAAGGGTAGTAATAAAATACAAAATGATATCCTTAACTTCACTATGAAAGAGAAGGAATAATCTATTGTCTATGTAATGAAAGGCTTCGCTATTTTGGTGGAGCTTTTTCGATTATTTATTTTTAGAAATAAAAAAACCCACCTTCGTGGGTAAATTCCTCGCTTGCTCGAGAGATTGATTTTATAAAATGAAAGTGAATATTATTTTTTTGCATGTTTGAGATTGAGGATGGTGGAGTATAAGCAAAATGCTGCGAACCCTACATTGAGCCAAAACAAAATCCAACTTGCTCCAAGGTAACTAAAAATAATAGCAAGAATTCCACCAATAGTAAGTGCAATATTTCTCCATAAACTTTCCATAGGTGAGACATATCCAAGTCCCAAAGCAGCACCTCCAAGGATAAAGAGCATCATCGTATCGATTCCTCACAAGGAAGTAAACGCTCGTACCAAAAGAATCACTCACAAGATACTCACAATCCATCTTGCCATCATTGGCTTGATATCCAAAAGCATCATGATACATCCTAGGACTATCATCACTTCTACACCAAGCAAAAGCACTGGTCCTCCAGCCAAGTATCCCATCAATGCATAGACGAACAAGAGCAATGATCCTATAGCGAAGAATCGATTTTTGATAGAATTCGCAGGAAGTTTTACTTTTTGTCCGGGGAGAGCAGCACCAATTACCAGAAGAACTCAACCAATGATTCCAATGACAGTAGCTAGATCCATGTGATAGAAAAAAATATAAAAGAAAACACTCTCTAGATATTTTTTTGGAGAGAGATTGCAATCAAAAATCCCAGCCATTACAGACCAGCTTCGAATCATAATTGTTAGAATTGATGTCCTCCTTCTATGAAGGAGAGCCTGTCCCGCAAAAACTGCGGGAGGGACCACGACCACCGCAATTCTGCGGGGCAGGCAGTGGGGGAGGATTTTATTGTTTTTATGAGACGCGCTGCTAGGCCTTAGTTTGTTTCCGTAGGACATACTTTTGTGGGACGCTGAGATTTTTACTTTTTCCTAGGGTGTTTCCGTAGGACATACTTTTGGCATTGCCCTCCCGGTGGTCCGGGACAGGCGCCAGTATGCAAAAGGTCTAGGCCTCACAAGCACACACGTTTGTTCGGCCATAACTTACCTAGTCAGAGCGGGTATTCCAGTCCGGCCTCACGGCAGGACATATAAAGTATTGGATACAATCTATTTTAGTGCTGCCCTGTGGCAGCAAGCCCTGCCTTACCGGCAACGTCTTGGTCTGTTTGTTATCGGCGGAAGGAATTTTTGTAGACAAGTGTTGCGACGGATACAGCGGAGTTTTTTTTGTAAAAAACCCAGCCATTGCTGACTAGTCTCAAATTATAATTCGTAATTCGTAATCCGTAATTCTAAAATTCGATCTTTTCTCCTCCGCCAATCAGTTCAATTTTTTCTTCATCGATGACAAGAGCCTGATCGTTGGTGAGGGCATAGAGGGGAGCGGATAATTGCTGAGATTGGGTGTGGAGAGAAGAATACATGTCTGGGGTATAATGGGCCTTCACGAAAAAATTTACTCGATGCATCGCACTGATATCGGTGATATCGAACTTATCAAAGCTCAGTTTAGACCAGGTCGATACCTGCAATGACGGACATGCGATATAGGAGCCGGCGCTTTTGCCGATATACACGACTCACTGCGTCATAAGTTCTTCCATCACGCTTTGGAAGCCGGTCTCGCGGACAACTTTGAGGAGATAGAAAGGATTGCCTCATTCTACCAAGACGATATCATAGGCACTGAGGGTAGATTTGAGCTCTTGCTCGCTCAGTCCCGCGATATCGATTTCGGTATAGTCGTAGTGCAATTCGTCCATCTTCTCTTTGTATCTCCTGATATGATCTCGCAATCTCGCCTTCTCCGTCTCGCCGGTCTCATCCATCTTCGTGGCAGCGGTAATGATATAGGCGATCCTACACTCAGCAAGTGGTTTAGGGAGGTAGGCGTCTATGTTATAATTATACAAGAACTTTCAGTTGGCGGTAAGGATAAGCATTGAAAAAAAGAAAAAATAAATGAGACTAAAAATTTATTCTGCTAAGGTAGATTTTCAACGACAGTATTTATATATTCTATCCTTGTCCTCATTGTCTTTGTTTGACTTTGTATATATTTCCAAAAATTGAATAAATTGAATTTCGTTATTCGTGTTATCATAAATATAAATAATTCTTAATTTAGAATTACTCTGTAGTGATTCGCAAAATACCTTCCTCATTTTATATACAGGAAGGATGATATCTTTTCAAAGGTTATCAATCCTCTCGGTCTGGGGAAGAATTGGATTTATTTCTAGCGCATTTTTTACATCAAAAAAATCTTTTTCCAATGACGGGTATTTCTTATATAATTGTTTAAACTCTTTTTCAAATTCGTCGCAAAGCGAGAAATTAATCTTCATCTTTCCATTCGCTTACCGAGTAAATAGGATCACGATAGGTGACTAATCAGTAAGAAATAGTATCGCCAAGATTTTTTGTGGCTTTATATGGCATATCATTATGCGAATACTCACTTAGCCAATCTGCACTTCTATCCGCATAATTATTAATTACGAAATCGATTTCAGACTGTTCTGTACTCGATAAAATATCCTTATCTGGAGCTACCAAAGGAATTATTCTTTGCTGTTTATAGTCAAAATAAGGTACTTCGATTTGTTTAATACTTTGTTCTTGTTCCATCGCAGGTAAAATAATGTCCATAATTTTTGGTACTGGTCATCTAGGTAGTTTGATATATTCTACGCCAGTAATAGACTTCAGATATTTCTCAAAATAATTGAAATCGGAAAAATATAATAGTTTATTGATAACTGTTTTTCATACATTAGGTTTTTGAGCACACTTATTTAGTATATACAAAAAGACCTGTTTGAACTTATAAAATGGATCTTGTTCTTTGGGAACAATCTCTGATTTAATATTAATTTCTGTCTCAGTTTTAATGAGATCATCTATGCTGACTTCAAAAAGTTCAGAGATTTTGATTAATTCAGAATGCTTTAATTCTCTCTCTCATTGTTCTATCTGAGAAAAGGTAACTCTACTAACGCCTAAGGCTTTAGCGAAATCATCTTGAGATAGATTTGCTTTTTGTCTTAGTCATTTAATTTTTTCTCAAAGTTGTTTTTTGTCCATAAGTGAAGGAATTAGCTTATAAAAAACAGAAACTTCATTAAAACTTTTTGTTAAGATTCTGGCTTAGGACCACTTTATCAAAAGCCCTCGGCTTTTTATAAAGATTTATTTACAAAAATCAATAGCAAATGTAAGAAATATGTACCGTTTTTGTAAAAAAAACTTGATTTTATGGTATTGATGATTATTATAATCATACGTAATAAAGGAAATTTGTTCAATAAATCAAGCCAACACGATAAATAAGTTTTATTCTAATTACCAAAATATACAATGACTTGTAAAAATGATGCTCCTGGCATGAAATGATGCCGTTCCAGAAATGATGATGGCCAGCTAAGAGAAAAAAGATGAGATACTCACATGGGAACGATTGAAAAGAAGTACGAAAGAAATTTCTGAGTTCGTTCAGATATGCATTTAGATACTTATCTTAAGAAAATCTGAGAGGATTCTTTAAATAACATTATTGACTGAAAATAAATAAAATAGCTTTTATATTTTATATAAGATAAATGATTGAAACAAGTAAACCATTGGAAGTAGATCCAGCGGATCCATTTAAAAATGATAAGTTAGGCAGAAAAGACATAGTAGAAAATTTAACAAAAGTAATAGATAGTTTTGATGGTAGTTTTGTAATGAGTGTAGATTCTTGATGGGGAACATGAAAGACTACATTTATAAGGATGTGGCAAAAACACTTGGATTCCCAAGGAACTTTCAAAACATTCTATTTTAATGCTTGGGAAAATGATGATACAGAAGATCCATTGTTGGAACTAATAGCAGAAATGGAGTCCGAGGTCATGTGATGAAACAAGAAGGCATTTAATAAGGTAAAAGATGTATGAAAAAAATTATTTAAGAATGCACTGCCGGCTATTTTGAAAATAGCAACCCATTGAGTCTTAGATCTGAAATGAGTAGAATTATGAGATTTTAATGAAGAACAGATAACTGATGTTATTTGAAAGTTTTGAGAGGTACAATACAAAGAACATAAACAGCAAAAAAAGTTGAAAGAGCTATTTAGGAAAGCTTTAATAGAATATCAAACAAAAGAGGAGAAAAAAATTGTTATCTTTATTGATGAACTCGATAGATGTAGACCAACATATGCTATAGAAGTATTAGAGAGGATTAAACATTTGTTCGGTGTGGCAGGTTATGTCTTTGTAATATCACTTGATAAAGAACAACTTAGTCATTCAATAGCAACAATATACGGAGCAAAAATGGATTCGAATTGATATCTCAGAAGATTCTTTGACTTGGAATATAAATTACCAATAACAGATAAAATCCAATATGTTGACATCATGATTTGAGAAAATCAATTAGACGTAAAGTACACAGAACATTTCTGGGAATATATAAAAAGTTATATCAAATACTTTGATTTGACTCCTAGGGAAATAGAGAAATTATTTTATACTCTGAAGCTTTTTATTCCAGTAT
>CAIVDB010000138.1 GCA_903904545.1 uncultured bacterium
GATAAGAAGCCATACGGAGATAAGAAACCGTACTGAGAGAAGAAGCCATACGGAGATAAGAAACCGTACTGAGATAAGAAGCCATACGGAGATAAGAAACCATACGGAGATAAGAAACCGTATGGAGATAAGAAACCATACTGAGATAAAAAACCATACTGAGACAAAAAACCGTATGGAGACAAAAAACCAGCATGAAGACCTTTTGGTGATAGAAAGCCATTTGGAGCTAAGCCATTCGGTGCCAAACCTTTTGGTGCTAGAAAACCCTATGAGGAAAGAAAACCCTATGAAGATACTCCTTACTGAGATAAAAAGTCTGAAACTAGGCCCTTTGGTGATAGGAAACCGTTCTGAGCCAAAAAACCCTTCTGAGCAAGGAAACCCTATGGTGAACAGAGACCTTACGGAGACAAAAAACCGTTCTGAGATAAAAAACCATTTTGAGATAAAAAACCATTTTGAGATAAAAAACCATTTTGAGCAAAGAAGCCTTATGGTGAGCAGAAGCCCTACGGAGATAAGAAACCATACTGAGACAAGAAACCCTTCCAGAATTCGTCCGAAGGCCTCATTCGCAAGGACAGGCCTTATGGGAATTCCGCTGGTAAATTTATTGAGAAAGAGAGAACTTTCGGTGCAAAAAAAACGTATGGGGATAAAAGACCATCTGGAGAAAGAAAAACGTTTGGAAATTCTAGACCATTCAAAAGATAATCTATTTCGTACTATTATCTCGGACAGGGACTCAGAGAAAGATTCCTAATTTTTGTGCGTCTTTACGCATTGAATGGAGTCCTTTGTGATCTATGATATTCATACGACTTCCGTCTTTTAGTATGAGATTGAGTTCATAACTATTGTAAGCTGTTTTTCCTCCATAACACCATTCTCCTACAAGTTGAAGTGCATGTATTTCTTTGAGACTTACATAAGACTTGTGATTTTCTTCTTGTGCAATACTTTGAAATGGAGATGTCCCTTTCCAAAACATACCTACTCATGTATCGAAGATAATGGGAGTATGATATTTTTTTAGCATAAGTAGTCCTACACTGGTGAATGCAATGAAAAAAAGTAGACAAGCAGCTAGAAATATAGGATCAATAGTTTTAATCTTTTCGATAATGATATATAATGAAAGCGCTCCACAAGCAATTCCGGGGAGAAGAAATATAAAAACAAAAAATCGTCCACCAAACGCCATTTTGAATTGAGCTTGAAAGGGTGTCTTTTGGTGAAATCTATGGGTGACCACATTGTTTCCTCCGACAATAAGTGGTGTCCAATCTATAGTCATGGCCAAAGGATCTCAGAAAATAGTGGGATCAAAATCTTCTCTTTGTCCAAGAACTGCTTTGGCTTGCTCAAATAGTGTAGTAAGAAAAGCTGACATGTTTTTGGAGTTTAGCAACTAAAACTCTATTTAAACTTCCTAATAAAGATTGGCATCAGGAGAATAATAAATCCAAAAAAGACAAAAGGGATAATGATCCCTATACTCTTGGTCAGTATATCGGAAAGAATCATAATAAGAAATGTAATGATATTGATGACAATGCCATATGCAGCAGCGCCATATTCTTTTTTGTGGTCTTCTCCCATATGATAAAATAACCTTCCTTCAAGGAGATTTACTGCGATACCAAAGAAAACTCACATAAGGAAACTGCTGATATTTAGGGTAATATAATAATCAAATCTGGAAATAATGTAAGGAAAATACATTGTACTGAGTCCGAATATGATCGTGAAGATAATGGCATAACGTTTTTTTCTTCTCTTGAAGAGGGTAGAGATAAGGTGTCCTACAATTGCCCCTACGATAGAGATAACTACTACCATAAGCGAATTATTGGGGACTCTATTAAAGATGTCTATTCCGATTTCCAGCATCTTTTGTCCTATTGCTGTGGAGATTGCCCAGAGTGCACCGATAGGGATAAAGAGCCAGATGTATTTTTTGATGATGCCAATGATATGAGGGAAGGTCTCACGAAATACAGGGAGAAATTTACTTGGTACATGTTCTCTTTCGTATCTTAAGAACTTGTTGATGATAAGAGTGATAAAAACTATGCTGAGTAATCATCGAAATCCTTGTGCTCACCATTTTGCAAAACAAAAAAATCATAAATAACTTCAGAGGATGGTTCATGCAAGGATTGCTATATTTATAGAACCGTTGATAGTGGTCTCAGATGACTGGGATTCATAGATTTCTGTAATCAAAAGCATAGATTTGATGATGAGCCAAATCCCATAGACAAATCCCATCATACTCATCAGGAGCACGAATACTCGGAATGGTATATAATGGAGGAAATGACCTATGAGTAAACAAATCATCATGATTAATAATATCCATACTGACATCTTTTTGTGAGGGAAAATATATGCTAGAGATCCTCCAATAAGATATGCAATCATACCTCCCAAGCTTAGATACCCCATGATTTCTTCCAGACTAATATTTATGTCTTTGAGATATGACCACAAGAAAAACTTGAGCATAGCCATAAAGACGCTCCAGAGAAATGTAACGAGAATAAATAAAATGAGATGTTTATATTTGCGCATATTAAGTATGAGGCATAAAGAGGTTTTTTATTTGAGTGATTTTTTGTAAATAGTCTTCGTTTCCCAAAAACTCACGATTTTCACCTCAGTTTGCTGCTACTAATTGACAATCGGGTATGAGATGAAAATGGAGATGTTCTATGGTTTTCCCTGTCTCTCCCACAACACAATCTTTGAGAAAAAGATCTACATTTTTGTGTTGATCGTGAAGACGAATGGTCCATGCCTCTATGAGTTCGAATAGATCATTTAGTTCGTTATGATTGAGATCCTTCATCCAGACTTTATGCTCTTTTGGAACAATAAGTATATGATGGGGAACGTATGGAGCACGATTGAGTGTTACATAAAAAAAATCACTTTCCTGAAGTACATGTTGTGGAGGAAGTGAGCAAAAGGGGCAGATGTGGTTTTTTCTTTCTTCTTGTAATGCTTCAGAGTACTTCATTAGGAATTGCTGTATTCAGAATAAAATATCTTCAACTGAAAGATATTGATTTGGAAGAGAATTGCAAAAGATTAGACAGCTGTGGAGATATCAATTGTAGCATCTCGGATGTCCATATCTTGAATATGTTGGCTATGGGTGACGGTATAGAGTTTCATTGCTCTTTGATGGACAAAATTTTCCAAAAGTTCAGCTACTTTGCCGACAGTTTCTCCATCGAGATTATTGATTGTTTCATCTAGAAAGAGCATAGGGGAGTGAAGATACGATGAGATAGATAACATCCAGACAAGCTTAAGTACTACCATTTGTCCTCCACTGAGACTCTTGATCTCTCTTTCTCCTCTTTCATCCAAAATACTTGCTGCAAGTTCTAATTTATCTGATCCTGTTTTTTCTAAGGTAAATTTGATTTGATAATCCACCACTTGAGTAAGGTAATTATTGATGATATCATTCAATACCGGTAAGCTGTCTTGGAGGACGAGTAATAATAATTCTTTGGCAAAGATATTGTAGAGTTCTCAGAGCATTTTTTCCTCTTCTTGGAGCGCTTTTACTTCGATTTGAATGTCCTTGAATTCATTGATCAAGACCTGTAAATCGCGTCCTGTCTCTTTGATGGTTGTTGTCAGTGTTTCTACTTTCTGAAGACGAGCAGGATCTAATGACTGGATTTGTCCCCTGAGCGTTGTAATCTCTTTTTCTTGTACTTCTTGATCTTTGAGTGTCTGTGCTATTGTTTCTTTCATGCTGGTGATTTGGATCTTGCATTTTTCTTTTTCTCCTCTCAATGTTTCCATCTGGCGAAGCATATCTTCTAGGAGGATAATGTCTTTATCTAAGGTTTTGATCTTTGTCTCTTGGGTTTGATAGCTCGTAAATTCTTCTTGAAGTTTACTATAATTTACCCCATTCAAAAAGCTTTTGATCTCGCTAATGAGGGACTGGAGTCTTTCTTGTTCTGCCTTATGGGTCGTTATTGTCTGACTCGTTTTGCTTGCTTCTAAAAGTTCTTGGAGTTGGACTTCTTTTTGGGTTTTGCTTGCTTGCGTGGCCAAGATGTTTTTTTCTAGGATTTCTTTTTCTTCCAAAAATCTCTTTTTTTGCTCCTCCAATTTCTCAAAGAGCTGTTTATTGATGACTTTAATAAAGGGACAATTAGTACCTATTTTACTACAATCAAATGCTGCTTGCTGCTCGGTCTCTTGGTCAAATAATTGGATTTTTTTCTCTAGGTTTTCTTTCTGTTGCTGGAGATCTTGTATTTTTTCACTGGTGTTTTTGATGTCTTGTTCTCGTGTTGTTTTTTGTTGACTTGAGCGAAGCTCTTCGTTCTTTATTTGGAGATCAATATTTTGTACTTTCTCATTGATGTTCTTGCCGAAAGTGATTATCCCTTGGACAAAAAGCGAAAGATTGCTTATGTGGATGTCTGCTCCATTCTTAGGAAGCACGCTATCGAGGTCTTTCTCATATTTCAAATAAAAATCTAGGAATGCTTGCTTAGGTAAAGCTTCCTCTATTTTTTCTTGTTGAGCGAGAAGCTCATTTTTCTCATTTTTTATCTTCTGGAGTTTTTCTGGATCTGATCAAGATATTTTTGTATCGATACTCAGGATCGTTTTTTCTGTCTCTTGTATTTTCCTTTGGGTATCTTGGATGCTTATTTTGTTTTTTTCCAGTTCTTTCTCTTTCAATTCTTTGCTTTGTTGTAATGAGCTGCATTGCTGTTTGTAAGAGTCAATCCGTCATTGGAGGGTCTCTACGAGATCACGAGGTAGATTCTCCAAAGAAAAGTCAGTAATAGTTACTTTCTCTCTAATAAGCTCTATATCATCCAAGAAATCTTGATATTCCTTTTTCTCTATGATATTCCCTAGGTCTGCATAATCCTTATAGGTCAGGAGGGTAGAAAAATTTTCAGTATAACGATTGAGCAGGTTTTGGAGCTTGGTATCGTATTTTGAAGTGTCGGCAGTTGCCTTGAGCTTATAGCCTACCTCTCTTTTTTTATCTGCAATAATCTCCTTTCCTTCATCGATAGCGAGTAGATTGAAGACGTTTTTGAGTACATTCAATCTGTCTGCGGGAGTAAGTTGGAAAATGTTTTCTGAGTCTTGCATGAGAAAAGAGGTATTCAGAAAGACTTCTTTGGGAGCTAACATACTCTGGAGGGTTTGTTGGAGGTCGGTTTCGTTTTTGAAGGATATTTCTTCAAAACTTGCTCCATTATTTCTTAAAAATTTCTCTATATCTATGTTTTTTTCCAAAATGGCATATCCTTGCTCGTTTTTTATCTGCCAGAATTTCTCTTGATCAATGCTAATTTTATACAAGAGTGATGAACAACTATCTTTGCTTTTGCCTGCTTTGAGATTTCTAATAACGAGATATTTTTCTTCATCCAGTTCAAAGAAAATTTTAATCCGTCCTTCTTTGGATTGAGCATTTAGCATGTTCCTATTTGCGATTTTGTAGAGTCCAAACAGTGGCCCATCAAAGAAGAGGAAACTCTTCCCCGATCCTATAGGTGCCTTGATGAGATATTTCCCTTGATCGAAAAAACAAGAGAGGGGAGTATCTTTGAAGGGGCCTATATTGAGATATGAGATAGCAAGGAGATTCACTGGTTCGAATTGATAGAGTAAAGTAGGTAGAGTGTACGAGAATCTTCTATTTTTTCAAGGTATTTAAGTATTTATTCTGGACTTTTGTTTGTTCTTTTAATTAAATCCCCCGTCCTAAAGGACCTCCCGCAGCTTTTGCGGGACAGGCTCTCCCCCTTTGAGTAAAGGGGGTACACAATTATCCCAATTGAATTCCCTCTTTATTTGACCGAAGGGAATCCTGTGGATAAAGAGGGGGGACCCCGGCGTCCCGAGGGCAAGCCGGAACGGTGGGAGATTTA
>CAIVDB010000139.1 GCA_903904545.1 uncultured bacterium
ATGCAATCATCCCAGAATCATATATCGTCGAAAAGGATATTCCTATGTGAGGACTCCAAGCATGAGAGATATATAAAAAGTATACAAAATGGAAACTTCATAAAGAAGAAAATAAGGACATTATTCAAAAACTTCAAATCTTGATGAAAGAAAAGAATTTAGATCCTCTTTCCAATCAGCTCGTATTCAATTCTCATTTCGAATATTATTATATCTGGACTGTTTATTTACTGACTTCGTAATCTATGAAACTTAAACTCTACAATACCCTCACTCGTCAAAAAGAAGCTTTCGTTCCCTTGATGGATGATCCTAACTATACCTGACCAAAGAAGGATTTTGTCTGACTGTATTCCTGTGGACCTACAGTATACAGCTTGCCTCATTTTGGAAATGTGAGAGCCTCTTTCACGGCAGATATGATTAGAAATGTGGTCAAAAATATCATGGGATACAAAGTCATCTCTATGACCAATTTTACTGATGTAGGCCATTTGGCAGGGGATAGTGATGATGGAGATGAGAAAATGGAATCAGCTGCGAAAAATGAATGAGTAACTGCCCGAGATATAGCGAGGAAATATGAAAAGATATATAGAGATTTTTTCACATGAATGCAGATCGATGACTTTGATATTATGCCCAGAGCAACCGAATATATTGCTGAACAAATAGATCTGGTAAAAACATTAAACGCAAAATGATATACCTATACGATAGAGGGAGACGGAATTTATATGGATACCAGTAAGATAGAAGATTATGGAAAGCTTATGGGACCAAATTATAAGAAAAATTTAGAAGGACTCCAAGGAGGAGAAAGAGTATCTCTATGAGGGAAAAAACATATTACTGATTTTGCCTTGTGGAAATTTCATGTAGGAGGAGGGAAAAGAGATATGGAATGGGAGAGTCCACGAGGGCTTTGATTCCCCGGTCGACATGCAGAATGTAGCGCGATGTCCAGTAAATATTTGGGTAATCAATTTGATATTCATCATGGAGGATATGATTTGATTCCCATTCATCATACCAATGAGATAGCTCAGTCTGAATGTGCCTTTGACGTGCATCCACGAGTCAAATATCGAATGCATAACCAGTTTGTAAATATGAACGGAAGGAAAATGTCCAAGTCAGATGGGAATATCGTCTCTCCCTATGAGGTATTAGAAAAATGATATAGCTATCTCGATATTAGATATTTCTTTTTCACAACACATTATCGCACCTTCTTTGATTTTACTCGACAGAGTATGGAAGCAGCAAAGACAGCAAAAGCTAACCTTATCAAGAAAATACAGAAAATTTTCGATACGCACGAGAAGATACTCATTGATTTCGATACCGCATTGTCTTACGAAAAACTCCAAGAGCTTATTACTTCTAAATACGTTGGAGACGCTCTAGAAGAGATGATGACCGCATTGATGGATGATTTCAATACCCCACAACTCATAGCCATCCTCAATCAGTCATTGAGTTCGATAGACAAAATGGAAGAAGTAGATACCAAAGATTTCTTCGTTGCCTTGCATTGGCTAGAAAAGAATTTACTCAAAGTAGGACTTTTTGATCGGATAGATCAGGAGAAGGAGACAATAGAAATCCCCTCAGAGATTACTTCGCTCGCTGACCAAAGACTTCAAGCCAAACAAGAAAAGAATTACGCCCTCGCAGACGAGCTCAGAAATAAAATTACTGCAGCAGGTCGAGAGGTCAAAGATACCAAGGACGGATATGAATTGAATAAATTGTAAAATTACGGATTACGAATTGCGAATTATAAATTGCGAGAGAAAATATATCTCCATTGACTGGCCTCCCTGACAAGGTGATGTGAAAACGAAATCCCGCACAACGGGAGAGGGGGACCCGATTAGGGTGGTGGGTTTGAAAACCGGAGCTTGTCCTTTCTCTCGATATCAATATTTTATTTTAAATAAATCCAATGCACCTCCTCAATACTATCCACGAAGATTACCATATGCATAGCTTAAATTTCTCTGATGGAATGTGTACCATAGAAGAAATAGTGAGATTTGCAGGAGAAAGATGATTAAAAAAAATCGCAATTACGGATCATAGTCAAGCAGCGTTGGATGTAGGAGGCATCATAAGGATAAGCTGGATACCCATATTTAGTAGGCGAAGGAACATACTCAACGACGTAGAAGTAATCCAAGGGATAGAAGGAGATCTCCTCAATGAGAAATGAGATTGTTGTTTCGATAGCCAATGATTCTCGAGTGATTTTCTCATCCTTTCTTGTCATGAGGAAGTATATAAGGCTCATCATGGAGATCTCAATAAACTCACAGAGGCATATCTCAATGCTCTCGATAGATATCATGATAAAATAAAATTTATCGGACACATATGTAAGAAGGGAACAGTAGAATTTATAGACGTAGAGAGAATTGTAGAAAGGGCAAATTTCTACAAGATCCCATTAGAATTTAATGCAGGATATTTTCATCGTGAAGGGACTGATTTAGAAAAATTAGATCTTATGCTCAGTCTAGCAGACCAAGTATATGTAAATAGCGATGCACATTCCCTGTATGAACTTACGATTAGACAAGGAGCGTTTGATTATCTAAGAAAGAAGTGATTTATTTCCTAATCTTATTGTCATGGAACAAAAACTCTCTCCATTTCAGCAAGAATTTATTAGAGACAATGCTATTGTAGTATTGGCAACCGTAACGAATCACACCATTCCTCGTGCAATCTTTGTAGCAGTAAATGACGTAAAAGAAGATCAACTTATCATTACAGACAAGCAAATGTATACTACAACACAGAATCTCCTGGATAATCCAGAGGTATGTATATTGGTTTCAGATCAAAAATATTCGTTTTTTCTTCAGATACGAGGAACAGTAGATTATTATATCGATGGAGAGTATTTTGATTATGTACAAAAATTACCAGGCAACGTTGGGTATGAACCCAAAGGGGCTATAGTAGTGAAGATTACCAAAATACAAGAAGGAAAGTAATTTATCTGAAATTATATGCTATGGAAAACATAAAGTTTTTGTTTAGGGGAGTGAGTAGAAATATTTTGATTATGGGACTCGTAAGTCTCCTGACAGATTTGGGCTCTCAGATAGTTTTTCCGTTGATTCCTTTGTATCTAGCAAGTCTGGGTGCTTGAGCATCAATCATTGGCTTGGTAGAAGGTGCAGCAGAGACGACAGCAGCATTCCTGAGAGTCATCTCAGGATTTATTTCCGATAAGATGAAGAAGAGAAAGCCCTTATTAGCATTATGATATAGCGTATCTGTTCTGAGTAAACCTCTCTTTGCCTTAGCTACTATACGACCCGTAGTCCTAGGAATTAGAGTTTTGGAAAGGATGGGAAAGGGGCTTAGAGAGGCTCCTAGAGATGCCTTGATCGCAGAATCTACAGACCCCCAATATATTGGGAAGGCATTTGGGATCCAAAGAGCCATGGATAGTATTGGAGGTATGTTGGGAGCCGTGATTGCACTCTATTTCTTCCCCCTCTTTGGATATAGAAATATGTTTCTTTTGGCTGCAGTTCCAGGGTTTCTAGCTATTTTTACGATTATGTTTATCCAAGAGGCCCGCAAAGAAAGAGCAAATACCCGAAAAAGAGCAAATGACCGTTATGCAAAACCAGAAATATCTTTTTGGCAAGGAATCAAAGTCTTGCCTCCGAAATTATTAGCATTTATCGGAATATCGGCAATCTTTGCATTAGGAAATTTTGGGTATGCTTTCTTGCTCCTCAAAATAAAAAATGTAGGAGGAAGTGATGGCGATGCATTACTCTATTTTGTACTCTTTACTGCCATAGATACTTTAGTCTCAATCCCAGCAGGAATCTTATCAGATAAACGAGGAAGAAAAACCATCTTACTGATCAGTTATATTCTCTTCACGGGAGTGGCAGCACTCTTGATGATGACCTCGACCATGAGTTGGACCATCATCGCCTTCGTTGGATTTGGCATGGTATATTCCATCCTAGATGGTGCTCAGAGAGCTTTCGTCTCTGAATTAGCGCCCAAAGAATATAGAGCTACTGCATTGGGAATGTTTTATACTGCTATAGGAATAGTAGCCTTACCAGGAGGATATCTTCTGGGGACTCTTCGAGATACCGTGTCTCCGGCACGAATGTTTGGATTTTCAACGTTTGTAGGTCTTGTCGCGATCGTTGGCGTAGTATCTTTGAGAAGGAAGAAATAGAAGAGTAAAAAATAGAACAAGGTCGTACAAAATCGTACAAAGTTGTGGGAAGATGGAAGAAATATTGAGGAAAGAAAAGAGAAAGTTGAGGAAAGGAGAAAGATTTAATGTAATCTATAATTTCAA
Organism: uncultured bacterium; assembly: GCA_903904545.1. The sequence goes on from CAIVDB010000139.1 coordinate 4,352, forward strand.
AAAAAACCTGCACTAAGAATGCAAGTTTTTTTATAGTATCAAGGTAAATACCTATCTAAATAGTTCTTCATGGGTAAACCCATGGCTTTCTTTCAAAATTACGTAAGCCTGGAAAAGTTGGTTGAACACAGGTTCATACTCTTCATAATAGTTAAGGCTTTCAACTTCACTGGTACCAGCTTTGATGTCAGATAACTTTTCTTTCAATTTTCTGGAAATATCTGTTAATACAGTGAATACTTCCGGGTTTTCTTTTGAAAATTCATCCAAGCCCTTTTTTCTTCTTTTTCGTTTTTGATTAAAAGCAGGATTCTCTTTTTTAAACTTGGTAGAATCATATTTCTTTGTTAAATATGGATCTTCTTCCCAGAACCAAAAGAAGAAATTATTAAACACCCAGCCCTCAGCAGTGAACTCTTCATAAGATAAAGTTCTATCTGTCTTATATGAATCAAACACATTTTTTACTTTCATGACATTTTATTTTTTTGTATATCTTATATATATAACAAATAAATAAAATAAGTCAATAGAAGTGTGAAATATATTAAAAACCCCCTGACCGAAATCAGAGGAAATTTTATTAGATCTTAGAACTTACCCGCCTACCGGTTTACATACCGAAGGCATGCAGGCAGGTAAAC
>CAIVDB010000140.1 GCA_903904545.1 uncultured bacterium
TGAATATGTTGATCGTTGATGTTATTGTGTATATAGATTCTTCTAAAAAAGAAAAAATACAAACAACTAAAAATATGCTTAGTTCAATTATGGCCATTCCAGAATCCTTTTTATATCAAGAAAAAATAGATGAAATTGATTCTGTTATGATTATTGGTAAATTAAAAAATCTTTCATTGTTTGGATGAGTGGGTGTTGATAAAAATTTTTTTGAACTTCGTTTTTTTACTGATTTAGTCTCTGTTTTAGTCCCTGAATTAAAAAAATCTTTCATTGAATTGTATCCAAAACAAGTACTCTATGTTGACACCATTACTCTTGCTCTACAATGAGTATTTAGACCAAATTATGTCTCAGATAATGTGAATAGACATGTTTTGGAATATTTGAAAGCATTGTTCTTTGAAAAAATAGATGGAGAATCTTTTATAAAGTATCTTTGTGATAATCCTTGATTTGTTCTGAAAAACGTTAAGTTACCTGCCATGGAAAATGAACTTATTACACAATTTCCCCCAAGAAACTAAGAAATATCTATATCTCTTCTCTAATTTTCTGCTTTACTTCTTCCAGTCCCTTTCCTTCTTTGACTGAGATTCGAAGATGTTCTTTTCCAAATCTTTTTTGTAATTCTGCTAATCTTTCTGGAGAGATGAGATCAATCTTATTGAAAACTAAGATTCTCTTTTGTAATGCCCCAATTTTGTCCAAGATCTCGTTTACCACATCAATCCTCTCTTGGATAAAGGTATCTGAACTGTCTATGACGTGCAAAAGAAAATCTGCTTCTATACTATCTTCCAGCGTTGAAGAAAATGATTTGATGAGTTTGGGAGGTAATTCGCGAATAAATCCGATCGTGTCGTTGAGCAAAACCTCCTTTCCTCTTCAGGTTTCAGGATCCATGATAAAAAGATTTCCCACGTGAGTACCCAAGGTAGCAAAGAGTTTGTTTTCCGCTAAGACTCCCTTTTTTGTTAGGGCATTTAATAGAGATGACTTTCCGGAATTGGTATATCCTACGATGCCTACGGTTGGCATGCCCTTTCTCTTTCTTCCGTCTCTGTGGAGTTTGCGCATATGCTCGTATTCTTTCAATTTATCTTCTATTTTAATTACTTTTTCCTTGAGATGTCTTTTCATCCTCTCGGTATTGGTTTCTCCGATTCCTGAAGTTCCAATTCCTCCTCCTTGTCTAGAGAGTTCCATTCCCATTCCGTAAATTCTTGGCCCCATGTGTCTAATAGAAGCAAGTTCGATTTGGAGTCTTGCTTCCATACTTTCCGCATGTTTACCAAAAATTTTGAGGATCAAATCGACCCTATCTCGGGCTTCGGCTTTCATAGGACGAAGAATTTCGTTGAGATGATAGATTTGAGAAGGCTTCAAAACATTTCCCACAATCAAAATATTTGCTCCTAATCTTTTCATGTCTTCCATAATTTCTTCCAATTTCCCTTTTCCTACATATGTTTGGTAATCGGGTTGGTCGAGTTTCTGGTATTTTTGGAGTACAACAAGTCCTCCGTAGGTTTCTACGAGATTTTCCAATTCTCTCATTCTATCGTCTAGAACATCTATTTTGGTGCTTTTGGTCACGATATCTACGAGAAATACCTTCATTTCTTGGGTTTCTTCTTGGTGGAGGGTCATAGTAAAGAAAAATATAAAGTCTGCATATATTGTATGTTTGTATTGTAGTGAAAGGAAGTATTTTCTCAATGGATTTATGGAAGCGTCAAAAATTGTACAAAATCGTACAAAATTGAACAAAGTTGAGGAAGAGGAGAGCAACGAAGAGAGAAAGATTGAAATGTTTTATTCATTTATCCTCCGGATCGAGAATAAAAAAAGATTTTCAGTTGAAAGTGCTATGATAAATACATATACTTTTTTTGAGTCGCATTCTGGTGCAAATTTTTTACTATTAACAGATTATATCAATGAGTATATTAGTGGTTATTGGGTACATAGTTGCCCTGTGAATTGGATGAGGAGCATGATATTATGGCTATAAAAAATCATTAACAGACAAAGCATTACAATTCAAAGACAGAATGGCAAAAGTAAAAGAGATCGAAGAAGAAATGATCGAAGAAGCAAAAAGAAAAGTAGCCAAACTTGTAGAACAAGCAGAAGAAAAAGCACAAAAAATCGAAGCACAGGGTCTAGAAAAGATGGAAGTCATCCAAAATAGACTGCTTGCAAGAGAAGAAAAAATGGATGAGAAATTAGAGAGACTTGAACAAGAAAAACTTAAGATTACTGATAAACAAAAGGAAATGGATGCCGCTATCCTCAAACAAGTAGAAAAACTTTCTGAAATGGCTAAACTTTCTAAGGAAGAGGCAAAAGAACAATTATTTGCAAATGTAGAGAAAGATAATCAGAAAGAATTGGTTACTTTTATAGAAAAATTTAAGACCATCAAAAAAGAAGAAGCAGATAAAGAGGCTGCGATAATCGTTAGTAGAGCTTTACCAAGAATTGCTGTAGATAGTGTTGATGAATTTACAACCAAGACCATAGATCTTCCTAATGAAGACTTTAAGGGTAAGCTGATTGGAAGAGAATGAAGAAATATTGCTTTCTTGGAAAAAGTTACAGGAGTGGAATTGATTGTTGATGATACACCACTTGTTGTGAGAATTTCTTCTTTTGATAGTGAGAAAAGATATATTGCAGCAACTGTTCTCAAAAAACTCATTAAAGACTGAAGAATTAACCCATTTTACATAGAAAAGACTTATAATGAAGTAGTTGCTGATTTAGAAAATCTTTTGATAGAGAAGGGAAAAGAAGCATTGAGTATGTTGAATATCCCTATGATGAAACCAGATCTTGTTAAAATGATTGGACAATTCTATCTGAGATATAGTTATGGTCAAAATCTTTGGCAACATAGTATTGAAGTAGCAAAAATCTCAGAGGCTATAGCTGCTGAACTTGGACTTGATCCTACTTTAGCTAAAAAGGCTGGTCTCTTCCATGATATTGGGAAAATCATTGCTAGTGCAGGACAATCTCACGCACTGATCGGAGCTGAAGTATTGAAAAAGATGGGAATGGATCCTGTCATCATCAATGCCGCAGAATCTCATCATTACGATGTGCCTATCGAGCATCCTATCGCTTGGATCGTGGCTGCAGCTGATGCTATATCTGCTTCTAGACCTGGAGCAAGATTTAATACTAAGGAACTCTTTATCGAGAAAATGTCTGAACTTGAAAAACTTATTTACGAAATACCTGGTATCGATAAAGTACATATTATGCAAGCAGGAAGAGAGATTATGGTCTATGTAAATCCCAAAGACATCTCTGATACTGAAGTAGAAACATTACTCAAAACTATTGGACAAAAGATAGAAGACAAACTTGATTATCCTGGTATCATTAGAGTGACAGGAATTAGAGAAACAAAGGTTATTGAATTCCTTAGATAGAATTTAGAGCTTAGAACTTAGATCTTAGATTGGGAAGAAAACAGCCATTCTAAATATTAATTTCATTCTCTTTTAAATTCTTATCACCTAGATGTATCCTTATATCAATCTATTTGGAGAAAAGCTCTATATGACCTGAATCGGTATTGTGATTGCCTTTTTTACATTCTTGATTGTGAGTATTTATCTTACAAGAAGATATCATCAAAATTTTCGAAAGTTCTTTTATTGGATGCCGATACTTATTATTTCTTGTTATTTTTTGTGATCTTATGTTCAATTTATTTTTGATGAAGGATTGTTTCCTACTAGTATGACCTCCCTGTTCCATTTGTTGGTCGATTTGTTGATCTGTATTTTAACCAAATTGGTTGTTCTAATTTTTCAGAATATATTACAGAGAAAACATTATTTGTAACTTTTACGGAATCTCTTAATTTGGTTTGAGCATTTGCCGATAAAATAA
>CAIVDB010000141.1 GCA_903904545.1 uncultured bacterium
ATCTGATATGCAATCTTGTATGGATTATGTAAGTAACTCACATACTTTGTCTACATCAAATCATTCCTTGCTGATTTCATCATAGATGCTGAGAAGTTTACTAATTGGTATATTATTGTAATCTATTTTTACAAGTTTCTCAATGACATCTGCGGGAAATCTATGCTTTATTATCTTTGCTGGGACTCATCAAACAATGGCATAAGGAGGTACTGACTGGGTCACCACAGCATAGGCTGCTATAATCGCTCATTGTCCTACGGTCACTCAAGACATAATTTTTGCTCCAGTACCAATTCGTACATCATCACCTATATCTATGGTTCAGTTATTATACGATTCTCTTTCGTGGGCTCAAGGTATATTATTCATAATGCCGAGAGGGTAGGTAAGTAGACTCTTATATACATGATTACCTCATAATATAAATGTGACACCGTGAGATATGGAACAATAATTCCCTATGGATAATTTTTCTCCTGGCTCTCACCACATATGTATATCTAGCGTTCAATACGTATATTTTCATACATGTACACATTTTAGACTGAAAATTTCTATCCCTCAACCAGTGTATTTAGGTATTGTAAAATTATGGATATTCTTCATCCTGTATTTGAGAAAAAAGAAAATAAATTTTATGGGTTTAAATATCTTCACTAGAATATATTTGATAGCTTTGGGAATAGTTTTGATTATAACAATTACTCTCATCATATAGTAACTAAAAAATAAAATAGTTATTTCGCCTGAAGTAGATTACATACCTTGTCGATATCGAATGAATCCTTGTTAATCTCATCATAGATGTTAAGTAATTTTTCTATTGATATTTTATCATAGTCTATTTTTATAAGTTTTTCAATAATATTCTCAGGGAATCTATACTTTATTATTTTTGCAGGGATTCATCAAACTATCGCGTATGGAGGTACTGATTGTGTAACAACAGCATAGGCAGCTATTATAGCTCATTGTCCCACAGTGACTCAAGACATAATTTTTGCTCCTGTTCCAATCCATACATCATCTCCTATCTCAATCTTTCAGTTGGTATAATACTCTTTTCCCTGGGCTCAAGGGATACTATTTATAATGCCTAGAGGATATGTTAATAATCTTTTATATGTGTGATTACCTCATAAAATGAATGTGACATCAGTGGCTATAGAACAATACTTTCCTATAGTCAATTCTCATGGGAGTCAAAATGCATGGACCTCTAAATATCAATAACTGTACTTTCATATATTTATATGTTCCATATTAAAAAAATTCTTAGGCGTTGTATAATTGTGATTATTCCTTGTTTTATATCTTAATGAAAAGAATATAAGTCATATCGGCTTTAATGTCTTTATTGAAAAGTACTTAATAGTTTCTAGAATGGTCTTGAGTTTCATATAGAATTCTAAACTGATAAATTACATATCAAATAATTGGCCTTTTAGTCTTATCAAATCTTCTGAATAAGAACTATTTTTTTATTCATCTTATCTCATTTATCATCATCTTTACACTTCATAGATTTAGACTAAAGATAATACAATAATAAACAATAGTAATTACTAATAAGTAGGCAATGTTCTGATATCTCATTGTATCATTCATGATCAGTATATTATATCCTATAATATATGCTGCGGAAGATAAACCGATGGTTATTAATATGTTTTTCGTGAAAAATTTCCAATCAAAAGTAATCTTGAGATGACTGTTGATCAATCTAAAACTTAGTCGCCATAAGACTATCCGTCATAGGATTACTGATATTAATGCGCCTTTCAATGCTAATCATAGTCAATAGATTAGAATTATGTTGGATGTTACATTGATTATTAGCGCTATTCATAATACTTTTACTCTTTCTTTTATCTTTCCAAGTCATGCCAAGATAAAATAATTTATTGTAGATAGTGTATTAAATACGAGGAATGGTCAGATATACATTGATAAGATCCCTGAATAAACGAATTTTACCCCAAACATAACACTAGCAATTCGCGGTCCAAGGGCAATAAAGAGTCAACTAACCGTTAATGCAAAGACGGAGAAATATTTATAGAGATGGTTTTGAAAGAGTGTAAGCTTCTTTATTTCATTCTTAATAATAAGCTCGTTTACTATAGGGAAGAGTAGTCAGAAAATTGGCCCTACAATCATACCAAACATTGCAATTATTCACCAGAAATTAGCATAATATCATGCTTGTTTGTCTCCAAGAAAATTGATGACTATTTGTTGATCTACTTGACTGAAGAGTACACCAATGTTTGCTCATAGGAATACCCGGAACGCATAATGGAACTGTGTTTTTAATAAAGATTTATTTCGTACTAATACTCATTTCTTTAATGTTTTCTGATATTTGACAATAAAAACTAATATAGAAGCTGCTAAACCTATTCATAAACCGCTTATCCATCACAAAGAGAAAGAATTGATTGTGAGACTTCCTGTCAATCGGAAGAAAACCGTAAATACTAGTGTGCTTCGCATCTTTAATACTTCAGATATGTTGTTCGCTACTACATCCTGAAAAGATATATAAATGGAGCTAAATACTTGTAAAAAGTTAATCCCTATAAAGTATACACAAAAGAGTCTGAGTATGTTTTTGGCAATTGGAGAATGAAAGTGATGAATAGATAGCCAATCTGCACCTCGTCGCATTAGCCCGGCGATAATAATCCCACTAATTACTTGTACAAATAATGTGAGATATACAATGGTCTTATAATCATTATATCTTTTTTCTATTCGATACTTTGGCAGGAAATATTGTAATGCCTCGGTAAGTCAAAGATCATTATACATAGAAATTAGTGTTACTAATCCTGAAATACTGTAAAAAAGCCCAATATCTTCTACAGATAAAGTATTTGATGCTATTACTCTAATAAAATATCCAACTGGGGCAACGAGAAGTATAAAAAGGTAGGTCAACGATCCCTTTTTAATTAATTTTTCTCACAATGGTTGATCTGCTAAGAATTCTCAATCCATAGTTTATTTTCTTGTTAAAAAATCCTTATTGATGGGATCAAGATGATGAATTTCCCTTTGTATTCGTGATATAATGATTTTATTATATATTCAGAAAAGTTATGTGCTAGTATCAAGATATAATCAGGCTTTTTCTCTCTCAGAATATCTCTACTAACTATCTTAATTCCCGTTCCTGGAATAAACTTATTCTGTTTAATATCAGTATCATCAATTACACAGTCTATGTCGTTATAATCTAATCCCATAGCATTAATATAGATACATCATTTTGCTGCTGCACCGAACCCATAAATCGTCTTTCCTTGTGCTTTTAACTCTTTTATAAACTCTCTAGATTTATTGATGTAGTTTTGTATGTTTGATCCCCAATCTATGTAGTAGTTAAGGTTATATGCTTTCTCTGAATCTATGAATTCTCTGACAGTTTCGTCTGGCATATGGATTGACTCTTTTTTCGCCATTATTAACCTTAGTGATCACCCATGGATATCTTGCTTGGTTATATTAATTATCTTTAGCCCATATTTATTCATTAGTATGTTTAGTGGTCTTACAGAGTGATAATACATATGCTCATGGTATACTTGATCAAATTGATTTGTTTGCATACTATTTATTCGGTAGGGAAACTCTAATACCCGTATCCCTTCTTCAGATAAAAGGGATTCTACCCCTTGTACGAAAGAAGAAATATCCTTCAAATGCTGGAATACGTTTGTGGATAGAATGACATCATATTTTTTGGCAATTTTTTGCGCTATTTCATAGCTAAAAAACTCATTTAATGTCGGGATCCCCTTAGATTCAGCTATCTTTGTAAGATTTTTAGATGGATCTATATTTAATACATCTAGATCTTTTTTACTTTCCTCTCTGAATGCAGACAATAAAGATCAATCATTGCCTCAAATATCTGCTATCTTTAAATTATTTTCTAGCTTAATATACTTTTGTATATATTGAAACATTTTTTTACAATGACTATAATATGGTATGTTTACTTCAGATTTATAGAGATAATTGGAGAAGAGTAGCTCTCCATTGACAGAGCATTCCAATGCTGATATGCCAGAACCAGGAAAATAGTTTACTTGCAATGGGTATCTTTCTACATTTAAGGATTCTTCTCTGGTATTACATAAGTTGTTTACTAAGGGAATATTTCATAAATTGAAATAAGTTATCTTATCTTTACTGCCTGTGATTGGACAATGATCAATTATTGAATACTTTTTCATTTGATTCTTAGAAAATAAAATATTATATTGGCATACAGAATAAATTTATAGTACCGTCTTTATATATTCAGCCAATCATGCTTCTCGATTTCTCATTTTCACATCATTTCATAATAGTTTGCTATATCTTGGTCTTGGTACCTTAGTAGCAAATTCACTAGAAGAACATGGTGTTGCTTTTGTTTTGATACCTGCGACTTTAAATATCTCTTCTGCAAATTCAAACCAACTTATCCCATTGCTTTCTGTGTTGTTACATAAATGTAAAACTTTTCATCTATGATTTTCTATGTTATTTAGTACTTCTTCTATAGACTTTCATAAATCTACTGTATATGTCGGTCATCAAAACTGGTCATTTACTACCCTTACTTCCATTTTTGTTTCGCTAAGTCTTAACATTGTATTGACAAAATTCTTAAAATCCTTTCATCATCCATATAGCCAACTAGTTCTAATAATGATACTATTTGGATTCTCTTGTTTTGCTAAAATTTCTCATAAATACTTCGCCATTCCATAATTGTTTATGGGATGAGGTAAATCACTTTCGTTATATCATCTTTCTTGAGTTCCATCAAAGACATAGTCTGTCGATATGGTTACAAAATCTATATTATATTTAGCAGATAGTCTTGCTAGGTTATATACTCATAATGTATTTACATCAAAGTTATCCTTTCTGCCTGTATTCTCTGCATTTTCTACATCGGTATATGCTGCAAAATTTAGTATCAGATCAAGATTGGCATTCTTTATTAACGACTCAATTATTTCCATATTTGTAATATCTCCATTTCCTCTATCGAGAGCTATTATGTCAAATTTATTTCCGAAATATTTAATGAAATCTGTGCCTAACATGCCATTTGATCACGTGAGAAGAATCTTCTTCATGTTTAGAAAGGATTACTGTTGTAAAACTCTTTGAGTGTTGGATGAACTCTATCTTTGTCAGACATAATTAATTCTTTAATATCATATTCTTTTAGGATCTTTTCTCGTGGAAGTCCTATGTCTGGATCATTATATATTATTCATCATTCTCCTTGTGCGTTGTAAGTATCATCACATTTATATACAAATTCAGTGCCATCTTCTAAAGCTAAAAATCAGTGAGCAAATCATTTGGGTATAAATAATTGTTTCTTATTCTCTCATGAAAGCATTTCGGCTACAAACTGTCCGTATGTCTGAGATCCTTTTCTAATATCTATAACTATATCCAGAACTGCTCATCTTATAACTCTTACTACTTTTGCCTGTATATTTTGTTTTTGGAAATGAAATCATCTAAATGTTCCTTTGATGGATTTACTGTGACTATCCTGGATGAAAAGGTTGTCTATTCAATTATTGCAAAAATCGTTTCTATTGTAGGTCTCCATAAAGAATCATCTTTCATCTCCAAAAATTTTCGGTTCTATAATAATTATATCATTAATTGTTTGGTGCTTTTTGAATTCAAAGGACATTTTTAAAT
>CAIVDB010000142.1 GCA_903904545.1 uncultured bacterium
CAATACCAAAAAATCCGACACAAAACCGCGTCGGATTTTTTATAATAAATTATTTATTTAAAATATTTTGTAATGACTCAATAGAGTCATAGAGTTTAAATAAATTTTCTTTCTATAAGCGAGGAAGTACCATCTCGACTTCTTTCACCATAGATTCATTTGCAATCCCTGTTGGACTCTCTGATTGTTTCAGAATAAATTCTAAGGGCTGAGGTGCATGGACGTAATAGTCCGTATACACAAAGATTGTTTCTTTCGAAACAAGTTCATCGACACGAGTTTTGTTACAGACAACACTTTTATCCTGATCCTCTTTATAGCAATCTCTGCCAAGTCTTTGTGTCGCAAGATAGAGTGGCATAAGATGTGTAGAGATAAGTTCATCTTCTCTATAGAGATGAAGCATTCTATTGATTTTTCTCTTGTTTCTATCTTGAAAAAGGGAAAAAACAATCAATATTTCTTCTAATAAAGAAAATACATTAGTTTCTTCAGTCTCTACCTTAAAATAGAAACCCTTTATCTGATTTTTTAATTCATCAAATTCACCTTCAGAAACCAACATTGCTTCGAATTTTTTCTGAGTCAAAGACTTTTTTATTTTTTTTAACATACGTTTTTATTTTTTGTTTATAATTTTTTTTACACTCACACTATAAGAAAAGTCAAGTAAAAGTCAAGATAAAAAGAAAAAGTATAAGCTTTAAAAGCCAAGAAACGCAATCAGAACAAACCATAACCAAGAAAATCAGACTATTCTGCCAACATATTTTTCTTCCACTTTTCTAACATCCCATGTAAGTAAACGATATTATGTAGACTCAAAAGCGTTGCACCGAGCATCTCTTTTTCTCTATGGAGATGATGGAGATAGGCCTTTGTAAAGTTTTTACACGTATAACATCCACAGGTATCTGTCAATGCCGTGAAGTCTTTTGCGTAAGAGGCATTATTGATATTTATATTTCCTTGATCAGAAAAAGCTGCTCCATGCCTACCAAGTCTTGTAGGTAAGACACAATCAAACATATCGAATCCCTGCTCTATCGCATGAGCAATATCTTCTGGAGTACCTACTCCCATCAAATATCTCGGTGTATCTTGAGGTAATTGCGACGCTACAGAAGCGACGACATCACGGACAAGCTCTTTGCTCTCGCCGACACTTACCCCTCCTACAGCGATCCCATCTCGGGCATACTGAGAAAGAAAATCTACGGACTGCTTTCTCAGGTCCAGATAGGTTCATCATTGGACGATAGGGAAGAGCACTCCACGAACTGAGTCATATTTGGGTGCAAGATGATCGAAGGCTCTCTTAGCTCGACGGTGAGTCATCTGCATATGCTTTTCTACAGTTTTTTTATCTGCTTGACCAGGCGAACAGACATCCAATACCATCATAATATCTGATCATAAATTGCATTGCGTATCGACAACATTTTCTGGAGTAAACATATGTTTGGATCCATCATAAGGAGAACGAAATTTCACCCCTTCTTCAGTGAGTTTTATTTTTACATCATGTCATTCATTCAACGACGATTTTTGACTATTTTGGTCTATTTTGGACAATTTTTGACCAGAAACATCTTTCCCCAATCACAAGCTAAAAACTTGAAATCCCCCGCTATCGGTCAATATCAATCCATCCCAATTTTCAAAAGTATGCAATCCTCCGGCCTCTTTGACCAATGCATCACCGGGACGTAAATACAGATGAAAGGTATTTGCAAGAATCAAATTAATCATGGGCAAATCACCAATATATTTCGGATCTTTAAGCATATCCAATACCATACCCTTGATCGTAGCCTTTGTCCCTACAGGCATAAAGATAGGAGTCTGTAAGGTGACGCCATTGAGGGTGATTTCTCAAACTCTTGCATTTCCTCTTTGTTTAAGTATCCTAAACTTGAGTTTATTCATCATATTGTTTTTTACATAAAAGCGGAGTATCTTATATCTTTATCCGTCTTAAATTCAATTACTTAATTGTTTGATTGTGCATTACGAATTACGAATTTGGCGTCAGTTAAAAATCCGTAATCCGAAATCCGTAATTGAAGAATCTATCAATCAACATTTATCAAGTAAACACTCCTATGTTAGAAACCATCAAAACCAAAATTTTAGAAAAGTATAAGGCCGATGAGAAGAGAGGGCTATTCTTTTCACTATTTGATGAAAACAATACCTTACTTACCTCCAATGGTGTACTTGCAACAGACAAACCCCTCGATCAACTTATAGATCTTCTCTATCACGGCATCGTAGAAAAACATTCTAACTGTGCGTACATAGTAGCAGACTTTCCAGGAGCGCTCAAACTCCAGAAGGACGCAGCCACACTTCTCAATAGTTCTGTTCTAGAGCAGGGAATATGTCTTATCTCTCCGGATGATACCAAAAGTGGAGTACTCTTACCAGGAACACCAGGAATCATAGATATGAAAACTGCTATCGGTTTAGTTAAAGAAAAATTTGGCCTTACAGGAAATGTACAAATCTATACCTTCACCAGTGATAAGATTATGATCCAAAACCAGTAAAGTATTTTTTTTATTCAATTATATTTCTCCCATGTTCCATGAATATGAGACAAAAATCCTCGACATCAATGTGGAAGAGATAGAAGAAAAGTTACGCCAACTCTGAGCTGCAGTGATCAATCCAGAAACACTAATGAGAAGACGAGTTTTTGATATCCAGGCCCATGAAGGAAACCAAGGGAAACGATTCCGCCTACGTCAACAAGGAGACAAGACTACACTCACCTACAAAGAAAGAACCTGATTGGAAATAGGATCAACGAAAGAACTAGAGACACAAGTACAAGATTTTGATACCATGGCAGAGATTCTTCAACAGCTTGAATGGAAGACGATGGTTTATCAAGAAAATAAGAGAAAAGTATATTCACGAAACGATATTGAATTTTGTATCGATACTCGACCACATATTCCAACCTATATGGAGATTGAAGCTCCCTCCAAAGAGCAAGTAGAAGAAGCACTCAAACTTCTCTGATTAGAGGGACAAGATGTAGGAGATATGGGCATGATTGAATTATACCAAAAACATGGCATAGATCTCCATAGCTATAAAGAATTAAAATTTGAAGAATAGAAAATAATGAGAAATTTCTGTAAAGGCGAATAATATTCGCCTTTTTTATAAAACAGAAATTAAAAAGAGGAATTAATAGTCGTCAATCAATAAGATTGACTTTATTGTAATAATTGCTGCAATTAAGTTCGCATTTTAGAAAATGGAGTATAATTGATTAGTTTATATTTCTAATCAATAGATATCCATGATAGCACCTGATGTTTCCGAAG
>CAIVDB010000143.1 GCA_903904545.1 uncultured bacterium
ATAGTTCCACTCAAAGAATATACAAAAATTCTGGAGTCTATCCAACGAAAAGAATTTTCCTATAAACAATTAGAGTCCTATGCTACTTCAGTCAAGAAATTTATCACGACTATTCCTAATGAGAATTCTTTTGCTGATATAAAAATATTTACCGAATCTCTTTTGGAAACAGTAAATGAATATAAGGAAGATACACAAGAGATGAAAAAACAAAGAGAAGAAGAGGAAGATAAAAGTAAACTGCAAGAAGAAGAGAAAACATATAAACAAGCATATTATAAAAAATCTCTACATCATATATATGATTGGGTCGATAATATCCACCATCAGATAGAAAGAGCACTAATAACTAAGAAAGAATTTGATGATACGCTTGTGCAGGTATTTTGAAAGATTTTAGTCCAGAAACAATCAAAACAAGCTTGATCAAAAAAATATGAAGAATTTGATAATGAGAAAAAATGATTACAAGAAGATTCTATTCCATGAATACAAAGTAAACCATTAAATAAACAAGAAAGACATGAATTATACGACAGAGAAATCAATAATGAGTATGAAAATCTTCAAAAAATATATGCAAATCTATCCGAAGAACGTTTTGTTCTTGGACTGACAAAAGGATATCTTTTGGCTGATATCTATGAATTTCTTAATAAAAAAATAGATGAGGGCTATCTCACATGGGAAGCATTGCCAGCATCTATTGTTGATGAAGTGAAGAAATATAGAGGAGAATAGTTAAAAACTAAAAACTAAAAACTAAAAACGGGGAGTATTCACTATTAGTTTTTAGTTATTAGTTACCTATAATCTCTCAGGGAAGTTGGAAAACATTCCATCAACTCCTAAGTTTTTCATTCTTTGAATGTCATCACTATCATTTACGGTCCAGACAAATACCTTCATATTTCTACGATGAGCATCATCTACAAGAGCCTGATCGATAAATTCAATACAAGGGTTGATTGAGTAAGCATGTAACGCTTCGGCAAATTGAGCATAGCCCAAAAGAATTTCATCAATAAGCGCTCCAATTCTTACTTCAGGGAGAAACTCATAAAAAGTTTTGAGTTCATAATGATTAAAAGAGGAGACGAGAAAATCATCATACGTTCGATTATGTTCGATCACATATTTTTCAATCAAATCAACAACAGCTTGAGCAGTTCCTGCTCCCTTAAGCTCTATATTTATTTGTACTTTTTTATCTACAAGCTCCAAGACTTCACTCAAGAGCGGTATCTTTTCTCATTGACCAGCGTCTAAAATTTTGAGTTCATCCAAGGTTTTTTCTCGGACATATCCAGTGCCATTAGTTGTCCTATCTACCTTTTCATCATGGATAACAACAAGTTCTCCGGTTTTACAGACATAAACGTCGAGTTCAATCATATCTACACCCAAATCCATTGCCTTCTGAAATGAGAGTAAGGTATTTTCCGGTGCATGTCCTGCAGCTCCTCTATGACCAATCTTGAGAAACATTGAAGTTAGTTAAAAACTAAAACCTAAAAACTAAAAACGGAGGAGTCTTTACTATTCACTATTAGTTTTTAGTTATTAGTTACACTTAGACTCCTACTCTAAAGTAGATTTCTTTATCTACTAATTCTCTTTTGGTTCCTCGTTTGAGGGAAGAAATTTGTTTCATGATTTCTATCTTTTCATTAGTATTGACTACGGGTTTAAGCCAAGGTAAATCGGTAGAGAAACTAAATGGTCTTGTCTGTTGATTATTGATAGCGATCTTACAGACGGCTCTATGTGCATCAGCATTGACCATATCTATCTGACTAAACTCTGGAGCCATTTCTTTTTCCAAAAATTCTGCATCAGGCGCACCTACTTTGTAGATAAAGAGGTTTCCAATGTTACCAAAGATGGTTTTAGAAAGATCAAGATTCCCTCCAAGCCCTTCTTGTTTTAATTGATCAATATATTGGTGAGCAATCGTCAAACCAAGCTTATATTTTCTGGCCTCAGACAAAATACTTTCGATAGATTTCGAGACATAGTTTTGGAATTCATCGATATAGAGGAAGTAATTTTTTCTATCTTTTGCTTCAAGTTTAGATCTTTTGAGCGCAGCAAGTTTGACCTGCATAGATACCATCCTTCCAACTAACTGACTATTTACTTCTCATGTCAAACCTTTGGAAAGTTTTACGAGAATGATTTTCCCTTGATTCATCGCATCGAAAAAGTTGAAGGCTGACTTCGGTTGTCCGATTACATTTCTAATATAGGTACCCGTAGTAAACGGACCAAACTTCGCTTGGATAAATGGGATAATTTCTGCCTTTTCTCTATCTCCCATCTTCTTATAGGTCTTATTCCATCGCGCAGCGATGACAGGATTTTTTACATTTCTTATCTTAGATTCCGCGAAAGCGTCATCCGTAAAGAGTCTCATAATATCTACTAAGGTTCCTCATTCGGGTTGCTCCATCAAAAGGAAACACGCGTTACGGAAGTAATCTTGGATACGGGGTCAGAAAATTTCTTCTCCATACATAGAGACAAACATCTCTACCAAATCGTTCGTTACGACATCTCTTTCATCTTCCGTCTCTGTTCCATCCAAAGGATTGAAAGCGAGTGGATAATCGGTATTTGCGAGATCGAAATAAATCAGATCATCAATTTTTTCTTTGGGAAAATATTCCATAGCATGGTCTACGAGATCTCCATGGGGATCTATCAAACAAAATCCATTTCCCATTCTTAAATCTTCCAAGACAGATGTTCGCATCAGGGTAGATTTACCAGAACCTGTCTGTCCAAGGATATATACATGTCTAAATCTATCGTCATTATCTGTTCTAATTCTTACGGGTTTTTTGATCCCTCCATAGGTATTATATCCCAAGAGGATTCCTTCATCAGGGAGATTATCTGGAGCAGGGACGATTTTGTATCTCTGCCATTGGATACGGGGATTCCTATTAAACTTTGCATTAGGGATATGGACGATGGAGGAGAGCTCTTTGATGTTCAATATGGTTTGTTTCTTTCGATTTTGTAATCTTGCAATCAATCACTCATGACTCCAAAAGACTCTCTGGACAAATTCTTTAGCAAATTGCTGCATATTCTTCGCTCTTCTAAATTTGAATGCATTGAGTCCAATATAACTATACTGACTAAATGATCTTGAGAGATCATCTAGAATTTTTTTTGGTCTTTCTGCTTGAGGTGAGGTAACGAGTGCTCTGATTTTGATAGAAAAGATTTCATCATCGAGTTTCTTATCGAGATCTCCTGTTTGTTGTTGAGAGAAATCATTTTTTTTCTCATCGTCTTCCTTATTTTCCTTATCATCAGCCATACTTGCTCATTTGAGAAATTCTTTGAAGAGTCATTTGAAAAATCATCTTTTCTTACTTTCTTTGACCTTCTTAGATTCCTTTCTTAGAATCTTGAGTTGTTTTTCATCCAAAGGAGAAATAAGAATTTGTAGACTCATCTTCTCATCGGAGAGAATTTTGGAATATGCAGACAAGATACTATCCATAGGATCGGCTTCGAAAGTTTCGTAGGTCTTGATAGGATAGACATTATCTTTGGTCAGGAAGAACTCTCCACCAGCCATAAATTTTCCTGCTTCTAAGAGTTTGGGTGCCTCTATGACATCTACTACTGCTCAGATATAAAATGAGGAAATAAGCTTCTCAATGTTCTCTACATGTTCTTCTGGTACTCCAAGGATGAACTTAATGACCTCTTTTTCGATAAACATTTCGATACTGATATAATTGTCTCCAAATTTTTTATATTTCCATCCACTTTCAGAGATGGCATAGAAGTTTTTGTATACTTGATTCATGATCTGGAGATTCTGTTTCATATCTTTGATAGTATCACCTCATTCATCACCCCCTTTTGTAGTTACGCTTTTGGGGATCTTTACCTGTAAATATGCCATTTTTTTTGCCTGAGCGAACCTATGTTTTTTCTTCATTGCAAGAAAAACTCATCTTATGATCATAGTTCATAAAATGTATAAGCAGCCAATGCACACGAGTAAGATAAGGAGTACTATATTGTTACTCATAGGGTATAGGGAGGTAAAACGATTAAACAGAGAATGAATTTAGTTGTTTAAGCGCCTTTTGATTATAACTAATTTTATGAGAAATGCAAATTTTGAGGGAGAAATGATATGTTTGTAGAGCCAATTCATGAATTGGCTATCGAGGAGATAATTCGTGAATTATCTCCCAATAGACAGTGACTTGTTTATTCTTCTTCTTCATTCGTGGATTTTGGTTTCATACAAAGAAATTCCTTGGTTCAGAAATATTCATGCATTTTCTCAAGTGAGGTTATGCAAAGGCCTCAATCACGTCAAAATTTACTTATATAGAGTCCCTCTCATAAGTAATAAGCATAATGCTGGATATCTTCTACACACAAATGATTGGGATGGAGCTCAGAGACTAACATTACACACTCTCCAGGGACTAATTTATTAGGATTTTTCTTGCTAAGTCTCCATTGTGATGGGTTTAGTCATGTTCCATATCGATTATCTACGGAGCTCATTCACTTTATATCATGAAGAAATTGCTTGCAGTCAAAATCAGGGAAAGGCTGCCCATCTCTCAGATACGTAATAATGTTTTTCCTATCCTCAGACGGTATAGGGAGTTCGTGAGCGTCATCGCTATAGTGAGAAAAAATCTTAAGATCATTAATTTTGCCATTCTTTATGTTTTTGTGGATATGTAATCGTTGGACATAATCGCCAGATTCAATAATGGTAGCAGGAAGTTCTATTGGCTCCGAAGACGTGGGGATGACAACCAAAAAGTTCTTATCTACTGCCCTCAACACTAAAATGCCATCTCTTTCATAGATGTTTCTTTGTTTTTGAAGTTGTTTGCTTTTACGCAAATACGCAGCATAATTTTGTGGAGTTAATGCTCATAATAGGTCAGAATTGCTTGTTCATGATTGAATATCCGTAATTATCGTATGTATATTTTTGTTCTTTTCCGTTGCTGTCTTTTTTCTAATATTCATGCAAGAAATATAAATAAAGAAAACACTACTAAGTATAGGCGAAAACAATAAGTTTGTCAAATTATAATGAGGTTCGTCGCGTAGGGAGTGGTTTGACTTGTTCTGTGCGTCCCCACCTTACAGCAAATTTAGACCACAATAGTTCCCTGAGAGCAATCTTTCAACTCTCTCTTAAAATCATCCACCACTCCTGCATTGATCCTAAGGTGAATCCAAGCATCCTCATCGTATTTCTCTTCCACGACCTGGGCATGATATTTTTGTGCAACATTTCTCACGGTCTGGGTAAGCTCAAAAGGATAGCTGAACTGGATGGACGAAAGGACTGGAGTTTCACAGATTTCCGCGTGTTCTAGGGTGTGTTTCCCACAGTCACCATAGGCCTGGATCAAACCACCCACGCCAAGTTTCGTCCCGCCAAAATATCTCGTCACTATGAGCAAGACATTCAGCAGTCATTTTTTTTCTAGCAAATTCAACAAAGGTTTCCCAGCTGTACTCGCAGGCTCTCCATCATCGAAAGCCTTATTATATTTTGCAGAAAAGACCGTATTCCCAAAGATATCTAGATTTCTCTGCACCTCATAGGCACAAGCATAGCAATGATGCGAGGCATCAGGATATTTTTCTTTCACAAGTTGCAAAGCCTTCTCCACATCGTCTTTGTTTTCTACATGAAAAATATCTCCAATAAATCTCGATCACTTGATCTTGGGAAGTTCATAGGACAGGGGAGTGGATAT
>CAIVDB010000144.1 GCA_903904545.1 uncultured bacterium
CATCAAATGTATTTTTGATTTCCCAAAGATTATCACTTTGAGATTTATCTATTCTTTCTAAGTTGGAAAGTTTTGCCGTTGCCATAGAGACTACTTCTTGTGCTTTTTCCATAGAAAGTAAGATTTCCTCCTTGAAACATTGTTTCCCCAAAACTGTACTAATCTCCGTTATCTCCTCTGTGGAGATTCCTCTTCCATAGACATCAATCGTTATTGCTCATTCATATTTTGCTGTGGTTTCAGAATAAGTTTTGGAAGAGCTTATTTTATCGAAAGAAAATGATTTTAGAGAAAAGATTGGAGGGAGATTGAGCATAAATCTTTTGAAATTCTGTGCTGGATCTGAGGTAAAATCAGTTCCTAAAAAATAGCCAAAGGAAGGAATGCTCTTATACTTATCTCTAAATTGATAATAACATACTTCATCACTTTTCCCTTCACAGGAAATAATGTTTTTGATAGTTTTATCTATCACTAGTTTGTCTATCAGTTTATTTTCTTTGTCATTAAAAATCCAATTGTAGATATGGTAGGCGATTACTCTGTCTGAGTTTCATCATTCATTCACTCCTGTGAGGGATGTATATTTTTTAGTCAGTTCTTCTATCTCTTTCTGTTTGTCTTGTTTGATCTCTTTCCAAAGATAATACCAAAATTCATTTATCAGAGAAATGTTTGTTTTGTTAGAGGTTACAGAAATTTTATCTACTAAAAGTAAAAAGGCACGCTTGGAATTTGCTATAAAATTTATGGTTACTGGCATAGTAAAATAGCCATTTTCATTTTCCTTGATGTCTCCTATATCTATATTTTTGATATCATTAAACTCATTATTATCCCCTACACTTTTGAAGAAATCACTCCATTTTTGTAAGAGTTTGATGTCGTCATATGGATTCTTTTTGAGGAATTGCATTCCCACTAAATCTGTAGCTATCTGTTTAGTATATATATCTTTCCAAATATTTAAACTAGGAAGGTAGACGTGTTGAAGAAAATTTGTATAAGGGATCTGTAATTCTGCTAAATATTTGGAATATACTCAGAGATCTTTTTCTATATTTGCATTTTCATCAATAAGATCCTTCAGCGTATCCATATTTCTTGCTATATTTGTCGTCATAGGATTATCAAGTAATATATGAGTATCATAGGAATCCATTTGTAATAATAATGGAGTTCTTTTGTTGAGTGATCAGAGATTACTGACCACCTGATAGAGGAAATATACCGATACCAATATCGATATGATAGCAAAGAGAAGCATAACATTACTATTGTTTTTTCTATCCTGAAAAAATGTAGCTATCTGTATTCCTATTTGTTTTGTAAAATTTACAAAAGATTGTAGGGATTTTAGCGATACTTTAGTCTCTGATACTTTAGTCTCTGACACCTTAGTCTCTGACTCCTTAGTCTCCGATACTTGATTTTCTTTTTCAGTCACTGACATGTTATTGTGAGGTAGATTCTAAAAGGTCTTTACTCGTATAATCTGTAATTTCTCTAGCTGTAGATTTCTGTACCGGCAAGACAAAATTCATGATGGATGAATGTAAGGTAAAGACACTTGATCCTAATTTTACTGTTTTAGTCTGTATTTTGAGCTTTTTGGCATCAATATTTTCCCCTACTACAAAGAGGCTTTGTTTGATAAGATTGAGGAGGTTACTTACGATAAAGATATGTGGGTTGATAATTCCTTTCTGAGTAAGTGCTAGTTCATCCTGTTGTGTTGAGTTTACTTCCACACTAAAACTTACTTCCTTCTGATTAGGATTAAATTTTTGGAAGGTAATTGCAAAACTTGGAATATCTGTTTGTTCTAATTTAAGATCTACATATTCGATAAGTTTTTTGAAAAAATTTCTATCTAAGTTGGTTTTTTCTTTGTCTATCTGTGTATAATATCTATCAAAATCTCCTACCAAGTTACAATTGGCATCTATTTCATATGGATTGAGATAACAGCTATTGAGATAGACGAGAATGTCTTTTTCTCCCCTTTGGGTAACCACGGCCATCTTATCATTTACTTCACTTGTTGAGATACTAAGAATATTCCCTAAACTAGAAACAAAAGTGTCTAAGTAAGAAAACACTTTGATTGCGGTACTAAATTTTATCATTTCCAAAGAAAGAAGTGAATCTTTGATCGATGTAATATACTCTTCGTTTTCTAGCAATCCGAATAATTCTTTGGAGAAAAATCCATATTTTGTCACATCTTGTCTGAGGGACTCTAATTTCTGCCTATTGCTCACATATTTAGACATCAGACCGTTTAATCCTTCTTGTAGAAGATCTTTTTTCTGAATGTAATTTAATCCTGAAGCATTGACTATCGTCTGGATATTTTTTTCTGCATTTTGCTCTTCCAATGATAATCCACGATATTTTGGATAATCAGAGAATGCAATTTGGTCTGTAATCATCTGTTCTATATCTTTGTAGGTACTAATATATGATTCATATTGAGGATCTACTACTGCTTGAGATGCAATGTACATATACTTATCATATACTCCCAAGACCAAACTAATACATGAGCACAAGACAGTGATTACCAAGGAAAACATAAAAATATTTCGATAACGAAGTTTATAATTTCTATTCGCAAAATTCATCTGAATACCACTATCTCCAAGTGTAATGTTTGATTCTTTTTTGACTGAAGCATTGATAGAAAGACTTGCTAGATTTAGCTCTGAACCTACTTGTTTTCTTTCTGTCTGAAGATTGAGACGAGACATAATGTCTACTGGATTTGTTTCGACAGGATCTGTCACCACTGGTGTTGCTTGTGGTGTTGTGGATATCTCTGCATTTTTATCAAGGGAAAAATTAGGATTAGCAAGGTTAGTTGGCTCATCTAATAGATTTTCTATCGGTTGCGAAGGTTGTTGTGCTTGAGAGCTTTTTTCTTCCATATTCGTCACCCAAATAAAACACACTTCAAGTATACGCCAAAATGGCTTAAAAACAAAAAAATACTGCCTTTGAAAGACAGATTTCCTTGACAGAATTTGTTTTTGGTCTAAGATTGCGTCAGAATCGTGTATTTTAGTCTTTGTAGGGTATGGTCGTGCCTGCCCCGGAGAACTGCGGGGACTGTACCTTACGGAGCTCGAGAAAATTATTTTCTTAACTTATGATATCGCTTAAAAAGATAGTACAATAAGGGATTTAATGGGATATCATAGCTTCCATATTGCTCGATCTTGATGCCACCTAAAGACTCTTTGAAGGCACTGACACTTGCGAGGTGATGTCCTGCAAATCATGTTGGTGCCCCTCCCATAAGGTCACAATACACAAATCCATTGTCTCTCGCTCGTGAAAACATTCTGTATTTGAGGTAATGATGAGATCCTACGTTCCCGAAGTTTCTATTGGTAAAGCCATAGAGATAGATGATGTTTTTTTGGTCGTATAAGCAGATACTTCCAGAGACCAATTCCTCTCCGATATGGGTAACAAAGAGGTTTCCACGTCCATGCTGAGTGATATATCTTACCAAACGCTCAAATTGATCGTAAGGGATGATATTAAATCCCTTGTCTCCTGAGGTTTCTTTCCATTTCTGGTAGAAGAGGTCGTATTGATCAGGTGCTGCCATACCAAATTCTATCTGTTTTCCAATAGCTTTTTTGATACGTTGTCTGGATCCTGAATTCATTTCCTGAAGCAATTGGTCATCAGGCTTGGAGACATCGATAATGATGTCACTCATAGGCATATTTTCTCTAAATGCGACCTTAAATTTATAATGTTTTTGGAGGAAATTTTGGAGATTTAATCTCATGTGTTTCATATCCAGCTGGAAGTCATCTGATCTATGAGAAACGTTTTCGAAGGAAATCATTTCATTGACGATTCCGAGCTGGAGAAGGATATTTGTCTGTTTCTTGGAGAGCTCTTTTTTGACTCTTTTGATCTCAGAGAGGACATATTCCCTATCTGTAGGGAGCTCTACACCCATGATTTGGATCCATTGCGCCTTGATAGGACCGATTTTCTTGTGTTTTATGATAGCAAAATAGTCTTTACCAAAAATATTGACCGTCATGGAAGGTCTTTCGTAGACAATGGTCTGGATGTCTTGTCGCAGCTGAGATTGATAAAGATTGTACATGGAAGGAACGTTTAAGCGGTGAAACGGTAAAGCGTAAAAACGGCAAAATAATCAAAAATTGTTTGGTCGTTTGGTCGCTTAATCAATTAGTCCTTCTCTGTATACCTATTTATGCAAAAATATCAATTGGAACTGATTGTTTTTTTGTAAGAACAACCTACTTGACTTTTGTATCTAAATATATATTCTCTGAATATAAAAAAAAACAGAACCATGAAAAAAGAAAAGAAAAAAAAACCGAACATTTGCGAAGGGCAATTTAAGGCATTGGTAAAGATTTACAATGATAAGAGAGATTCTGTAAGTATAGATATCAAGAATACACTTATCAAGAGAGGCTTTCTCAATGATCGACTTCGTCTGACAGAAAAAAGCTATATCTTATTGAGGACAAAAAATGTTATCAGTAGATATAAACTAAAGGAACAACAAAAATTTCTTGATTGGACCAGAAAAGAATTTCCCTCAAGGGAACAATTATTCACAAAAAAGTTATAAACAAATAAAAAACAAAATTTATGTTACTAGATTTAGTAGAAAACAATGACCGCATTGAAAGAATGCTTTGCGAAATGTTTGATGCTCTTATGAATTGTACGGACAGACCACATGATGATACAGAAAGAACTGGCATTCAATGCTGTATTAAAATTCCTCACGGAGAGATCATCATGCCCAAGGCGTATAATCCGTCAGTGGTGAATATACACCTGGCGTCTGAAAAAATTGTACGGGCATACGAGCATGGATATTATTCTTCCAGGGTTGATGCTGACTTTGTAAGAGGAGAGTATCCCGGAGGATTAGTTATTTATCCAGGCAATATATATAGTCCAGATAATAACCTCCAAATCCATTGTGGAACAGATGGGATGGAGAATGATGAAAATGAAATGATTTCTTTCGTTTTACTTACTCAGAGTCTGAAATCAAAGAATGTATTGCCAGGCAACGTTCTCAGGATGATATATCCTGATGAAAGGGCTGTCCCTGCATTTATTACGGACACAAAATGGTACATTTGGAAAACATTGTTTCCATTTTGTTCTTACTAACTTATTTTATTTAAGAAAAAATGCTCGGCGAATTGTCCGAGCTTTTTTTGGTAATGTTAAATCTTGAATGATTAATGTTTAATGATTGAGTTTTTTTGTTGTTTTTTGTAGGGAACGGTTTGAAACCGTTCCTTACGGAGCTTATGAAACTTCTATTCCTGTCTCTTCTCCGCTAGCAAAACTTATTTCTTGTGCTCTTGTAACAGATTTGATATCGTCAGCAAATGCAGAAAGATCGCTTTTGGAAATGACTTTCAAATGAGCTAATTCTGTCCCTAATCATAATTGTCTCTCTGTTTTGTATCCACGTACTTTCTCGGTAATGATCAAGAGTTGGTCTACGGCATTTTCTATCGTCGAAGTTTCCTGCGTCAAAGGAAAGACATCCCCCTTCGGAAATGCTAAACGATGAAGAGAATCTGAGGAACTTTCTTTTTTATAATACGTTTGGTAGAGTTCTTCAGTGATAAATGGAAGGTACGGAGCAATCATTTTGATAATAGCAAAGAGCGTATGATAGAGGGTATATTGCGCAGAAATCTTCTGCTTTGCTCCATCAGTATATCTTTCTGGTTTATAGATTTTGTCTTTTACTATTTCTAAATAATTATCACAGAAATCATGTCGGAAAAATCTTTCAAATTCAATCTTTGCGAGTCCATATTCGTAATTTTCTAGATAATCAGTCATCGCCTTAGAGGTTTTATTTGCCTGGTTAGCCATCCGGATATCGATAGGACACATGTCCTGCTCTGCTACGATTGCGGTGGGGTCAAAATCTTCAAGATTCATAAAGACGAAGTTCGCAGCATTTCGTAATTTGGTGATCAATTTTTGTCCGATTTTGAATTCATTTTCATCGAAGAGAATATCTTTTCCGAGTTGTCCTCCTGCAGCTCGATATCTGACTGCGTCAGCACCTCGTGTAGTGATCAATTGTTCTGGATCGAATTTTGCATTTCCCTTAGACTTGGAAAATTTTTCTCCCTTGGTCGCGAGACAAAATCCTGACATCATCACGCTATTGAATGCCACTTCTCCACTTGCAAAATAGCTTTGAAGCGTGGTGTAGAGCAACCGTGTACGAATGATATCATGGGCTTGTGGCCTCAAATCCATAGGCAAAATATTTTGGGTATATCAGTCTCTCTTGAGGAATGCTTGATTGATCTGTGGGCTGAGTCCTGAAGTAAACCAGGTATCGAGAACGAGTATTTCTGGTCTCACTTGCTCTGCAGTATAGCCATCGGGCAATTGCGCGATAGGATCTACGGGACCACGAGCCAACTGCTCTGCTGAAGGAAGAATCACTTCTTCCGTTTCAATGTTGTATCGTACTGGAATAGGTATTCCATAATTTCTGGATCTAGAAATATTTCGATCTCGTTGAAGATTTTCTATCCAATCGTTGGATCTTTTTTTCATAAATTCAGGATATCGTTGCATCTTATCATTTTGTTGCAAGAGAATTTCTTTCTTGTCTAAGAGATTTACGAACCATTGCTTGATAGGTATGATCTCGACTGGCACTTTCCCTCTTTCAGAGATTTGTTTGGATTGAGTAATGGGATCTCTTTTTTCTACAATGCCTCATTGTGTTTCGAAGATTTCCATAATTTTTTCTCTCGCTTCTGCGATCTTCATTCCATCGATTTCTGGCACTCATGAATCCTTCATTTTCCCATATCTATCGATGACGATTTTTTCTCCTAGATTATATTTTTTTACCCGATAGACATCAGTCTCATCACCATAAGAACAACACATCACAACTCCTGTTCCCTTATCCATTTTGACCTTATCATCAGCCATGATGGGCACACTTACTCCGATCGGCGTGGTGATCGTTCCTCCGACATATTTTTCAAATCTTGTGTCATGCGGATTGACGAATACAGCTACACAAGCAGGCAGTAATTCAGGTCTTGTGGTAGCGATAACTAATTTTCCTCCACAGTCTAAAGAGAAATTGAGGTAATTGAAAAATTCATTAAATTCTTGTTCTTCGGTCTCTGCTTGCGCGACAGTGGTCTGCATTTTGGTACATCGCAATGCGGGAAACTCTTTGAAGACGATATGTCCTTCAGAGTATAATTTTACGAATGTAGATTGGGCAACGTGTTGTACTTCAGGGGAAATGGTGGTGTAAAATCTATTTCGATCGACAGAGATCCCGAGTGATTTCCATAAATTTTCATACAAGACCTTATATTTTTCTACGATATCAAGACACTTTTGGATAAAGTCCTTGCGTTCAACATCCTTGATATTTATGCCTAATTCTCTCTCTACGAGTTGCTCGGTAGGGATTCCATTGTTATCATATCCCATAGGATAGAAGACATTGTAGCCAGACATCCTCTTAAATCTCGCGATAATCTCAGCCTGCGTATAAGAAAATATATGTCCGATATGGATCTTTCCTGACACGGTAGGAGGAGGGGTATCTATAGAGTAGACGGGCTTGCTTGCATCTTTGTCAAACACATAGGTCTGGTGTTCTTGTCGGTATGCTTGCCGTTTGGCTTCTGACTCCTGATGATTGTACTTGTTTCACATTGCATGGTACTTATGAATAAAATGTTAAGTTTTAAGTGTTGAGTGCTAAGTAATGGAGTATTTAAAACTTAGCATTTAACATTTAGCATTTTTAAAAAAGGTCCCACTTGGTTCCGGGAACTTTGAATGAAGGAGACGTATGAATAAAGCTATCCATCTCCCTTTTAGCTGACCACCACGGTAATAGTTATTTTGTCTAGACGTTTCATAGTATCTCCAACGGAATAAACGCCTATTTTTTAGTCTTTTTCTCCATCATTTCAAGGTTAAAGGCGAATACATTGTCTTGACATATTTGTAATAATTGCTGCAATTAAGTTCGCATTTTAGAAAATGGAGTATAATTGATTAGTTTATATTTCTAATCAATAGATATCCATGATAGCACCTGATGTTTCCGAAGTA
>CAIVDB010000145.1 GCA_903904545.1 uncultured bacterium
ATTAATTAGAGTTTACTATATTATTACCAAATCACTTAAAAAGTGATTAAATCTCTTTACATTTAAAACATAACCTTTACAATTTTAACATATAAACTTTTATTTTTAACTTGACTAAACCAATTAGCAATAACACAGAAAAAATAGAAAAAGAAGACTTACGAAAATACAATAACGAACAACTAAAAATAGTTCGTCGACAAGTTGTGTTTGCTTTTAAGAAAGGTAAAACACACAAAGAAATACATGATTTTATTGGATTATCTATGCGTAAGGTTGGTGAAATTTGTAGAGAATATATAAAAACAGGAAAAATCTCACAACCAAAGCAACGAGGTAGGAAGTTTGGAGAAAAAAGACTTCTTTCAAAAGAACAAGAGAAAGAATTAAAGAATCTCTTAATAGATAAGACTCCTAACCAATTAAAGTTTGAATGTTTTTTATGGACTCCAAAAGTAGTTAAAGAACTAATCAAGCAAAAATACAAAATAGAACTTGGAAAAACAACAATAAGAAACTATCTTGAAAGTTGGGGTATGAGTTGTCAAAGACCCGCTAAACAGGCATACAAGCAAGACAAGTCAGCTGTTAAATGTTTTGAGAAACAAATATACCCAGAGATAAAAAAAAGAGCCGCTGAAGAAAATGCAGAACTTCTATTTGCAGATGAAACTGGAATAAATAACCAATGCTATAATCCAATGGGCTACTCATTAAAGAATAATCCTCCAGTAGTTAAAGTTAATACTTCAAGAGAAACTGTAAATATGCTCTCCGCCGTTAGTCCAAGTGGTCAACATAGATTCATGCTATATAGGGAAACAACAACTCAACAAAAACTTATTGAGTTTATTGAAAAGCTGTTAGAGGAAAAACTAAAGAATAAATCAAAAATATTCCTCTTTTTAGATAATCTGAAAGTTCATCATGGCAAGTTAGTCAAGACTTGGATAGAAGAACACAAAAATGAAATATCTATATTCTATTTTCCATCTTATTCACCAGATATTAACCCTCAAGAATATTTAAACAATATTTTGAAACAAAATATTCATTCTGGATTAACACCAAAAAATGCTGATGAAATAGAAAAGAAGACAATGAAGTTTATGAATGAAGTTGGAGAAAGCAAGATTAAGATGATTTTTGAACACCCAAAATTGAGGTATCAAAAAGATTAGAAAAAGTGTTGATGTTTAGGTGATTTGGTAATAGTAAAGATCAGAAAGAATTCATGGTAGATTTGAAAGAAGTATATAAAGCTAATAATAAAGACTATGCTGAAACGAAGTTGCTAGAGCTTGATAATAAATGGGGTAAGAGCTATCCTATAGTTATTAAATCTTGGAATAGTAATTGGGAGAATTTATCAACTTATTTTAAATATACAGCAGAAATTAGGAAGATGATTTATACCACTAATGCAGTAGAAGGACTACACAGACAAATAAGAAAATACACAAAAAGTAAAGGTTCATTTGCAAGTGAAGGAGCATTGAAAAAGCTTATCTATTTGGCAATTCAAAATATAACTGAAAAATGGAGTCAACCAATTCAAAATTGGAGCTTGATAATTTCACAGATTGATATATATTTTGAAAAGAGACTGAGGTTGGATTTGAAGTAAAAAAGGATTTGACACAGAGTTATGGACAGACCCAAGTTAAATTTTTCAATAGACATGTTGCAAACAACATTTCCTCATATTTCATAATTGCATACTCCACAGACCAGATTAAACCTCAATCCGAATCTCTTTCTTCTGCACCTATACTTATCTGATATTATTCTAAATCTCTTTATGAGTCCTATAACGTTTTCTACTATTACTCTTTGTTTTGAAATTTCATGATTATTTGTTTTATCTTCCTTTGTTAATGGATTATTTTTTGTTTTCTTTTTAGGAATCAATATATTTAAATTATTACCTTGCTCTTTATAGAATTTTAGTATTCCAGTATAACCACTATCTACAAGCACTGTTTGTTTTTCTTGAAATGGTAAATTACTTTCTTTAAATAACTTAAAATCATGAGTTTTGCCATTAGTAAAATCAGTGCAAATAATTTGCTTTGTTCTTTTGTTTATAACTATCTGTGTTTTTATGGTATGTTTCTTTTTCTTTCCAGAATAATAATTTCGTTGTTTTCTATATCTATTCTTCCTTTTTTTTAAGTCTCTTAGTTTGTCTCTTATTTTTTGTTGTTGGTCTTTCAATAGGTGTCTCTGTTGCATCAACTACAAATACTTCATATTCCATATCACTTTTCTTTAATTCTCTTTTACTCGGTAGTTTAAATTCATTGCATTTAGATAAAACATTTTCTACCCAATGTATTACCCTGTTAACTGTTGATTTATTTACACAATAATCGGAACCTATATGAAACATTGTTCTATTTTCTCTCAAATAATCTAACGTTATTAACAATTTCTCTGGTATTACCAAATCACTTAAAAAGTGATTAAATCTCTTTACATTTAAAACATAACCTTTACAATTTTAACATATAAACTTTTATTTTTAACTTGACTAAAC